>JABDPK010000085.1 GCA_013042795.1 Saprospiraceae bacterium
TGAGTCCGTATTACCTGAAATAAAGATCGTTGACCTGAAAGATCATTATCGGAAGGGACTTATGCGATCACTCTTCAGCAAAGAACTGAAAGACGACATCGACCAGGCACTGTCACAAAACGAACAAGTCCTGATATTTCAAAACAGGCGTGGTTATTCCCCCGCCCTTCAGTGTCATGTATGTGATTTTTTACCCCAGTGTCCAAACTGTGATGTGAGTCTGACAGTACATAATTACTTCGAGGAATTAAGATGCCATTATTGTGGTTACCGGCACAAACTGCCACAGAGTTGTCCTCAATGTGGTACTGAAAAACTGAATAAACTGGGTTTTGGAACCGAAAAAATCGAAGATGAAATAAAAAAGGTATTCCCTGGAGCCAAGGTAGGTCGTCTTGATTTTGATACCGCAAAAACAAAAAATGCCTATGAAAAAATCCTGTATGATTTCAAATCCCGGAATATTGATATCCTCGTAGGTACCCAGATGATTACAAAAGGACTTGACTTCGATAATATTTCCATAGTTGGTGTACTCGCAGCAGACAAGATTCTCTATTTTCCCGATTTCAAAGCCAACGAAAGGGCGTTTCAGTTATTTACCCAGGTCAGTGGTCGTGCCGGAAGACGTGCTAAAAAAGGAAAGGTGATTTTACAAACTTATAATCCCATGCACCCGGTTATCCAGGAAACAAGAGATCATAATTTTAAAGGATTCTACATCAGGGAATTATCAGAACGTAAAAGATTTTTATACCCACCGTTTTTCAGGATGATCCAAATCACACTAAAGCACAAAAAAGCTGACATGGCTGCTGATGCTGCCACGATCATGGTGTCAAAACTTAGAACCTCTCTTGGAAACAGGGTTATCGGACCTACCGTACCTGGTATCTCGAGACTTCGTGGTTTTTATCTCCAGCAGATAACAATCAAGATGGAAAAAGATATCAATATTATCCAACAGATAAAGTCTCATATCCTGAAAGTCAAAAATGAGATCCTTGATATGGACGGGAAGAAATCAACGAGGATTATTGTTAATGTTGATCCCTAAGGGAAGTTGATTATCGATTTCTGAATGAGTGACTTTTTACGCTATTGCTCTGGTGGCTATAATGAGTGGATGGACGAATGATCAAAATGATACATTAAGCACTCGTCTTGATAAGTTTCTTTGCTCACTACTGAATTGTTATTTTGGATGTCCCGCCTACAGCTTAAAAAAAACAAATTCACTATCTTCCCTTCATGTTCAAAGCAAAACTTATTGACAATAAAAGTTATTACTCGCTAAGAAGAAAAGTTTTACTGTATGGTTTTATTCCAAATATTTTTATAGGTATAATTTTCGCATTTTCTGGAATAACACTTCTTTATTCCGTTCTTATCTTTCTGATCATTATTGCTGGGGTAATAATTCAGCATAAAACGAATAAAAAATTTGCATCCACATTTGGCAATAAAAAAATCATTATTGATTATTCCTCAATAAACATTGAAGGCAAAAAACCTGCTGACAATCATGTATTTTCAATTGATTCTCTTGACAAAATAATAATTAAGGAGAGTTACCAAATGCCGGAGAATTCAACTAAGGATATTATTAATGAAGCCAAAGGGATAACCTTGAAAAATTTTATAGCATTTACTAAGGATGGAGTAAAAACACAGTATGACTTTGTAGTTGATTCACATTACATGCTCGTTCAACTAGATAAGATCATCGCGGTCTGGAAAAACGAAAACAGGCCTTTAGAATTTGTTTGATTGTAAAATCACCCTTCATTGCAGCAAGTACTAATTCAACATATTTCAAATTTATTAGGAACCCAAATCTTAGATACTACACCGGTATCTGGCGGGGATATCTCACAGGCTTTCAGAATAGACACAAATGATAAGGCATACTTTGTCAAAACAAACCCCGGTCATTCAGCTTTTTCAATGTTTGAAGCTGAAAAAAAAGGATTGGAAGCTATTCTATCCAGCAATACCATTGCTGTACCTGAAGTATTATTGACAGGGGAATTCCAGGGACAATCATTCCTTGTAATGGAAATGCTTGAACACCGCAGAGCGACGCCTGATGATTATGAAAAGCTGGGGTATCAACTTGCACATATGCATTTGGTAAGCTCTCCTCGATTTGGATTCGATGATGATAACTATATCGGATCATTGCCTCAAAAAAATAATTGGCACAACAAATGGACTGATTTCTACATACATTGCCGCCTTGTACCACATCTTGAAATGGCATTCAGCAGATCTTTGATATCTCAAGCAGAAATCCCTCCTGCCTGGAAAATGGAAGAATCACTTGAAGCTTTGTTCGAGGGCATTAAACCTTCTCTCTTACATGGTGACCTTTGGAATGGGAACTACCTGATCGATAAATCAGGAACTCCTTATTTGATAGACCCAGCTGTTTATTACGGTCATAGCGAAGTGGATATAGCAATGACTAAGCTGTTTGGTGGATTTGGAGATTCTTTTTACCAGGCTTACCACACCATCATTCCACTTGATGATAAATCACATGCAAGGATAGAAGTTTACAAGTTATACTACTTACTTGTCCACCTCAATTTATTTGGTAGATCATATTATCCACAGGTGAAGAGAATCATGGAAACTTATTTCAATTGATGGAGAAATATTTTCTGGTACTCAGTACTCAGTACTTGGTACTAATCAAAACGTCACTTCAACCGTCTTCTTCTCTCCTTCCCTCTCAATGACAGCTTTGATTGTCTGACCTTTTTCGAAGGCACCAAGAGCCTTCATATAGGACATCATATCTACGATTTCAAGTTCTCCCATTTTCTTCACAATATCTCCTTTGATCATACCTGCATTATCTGCAGGACGTCCTTCACGGACACCGTCGATACGCATACCCTGTCCATCATATAAATAATCAGGAATGACGCCGAGGGTCACTTTAAAATCAGGTGCCTGTTCAGATTCATCTTTGGTTTTTGTAAACTCCAGTTTGCCCGAGTCATTCAGGTTGACGATGATCGTACTGATATATCTGATGATATCATTCAGCCCGTCATAATTGAGTTTCCAGTGATCATCTGATGGGCGATGATAATCTTCATGCTGCCCTGTAAAGAAGTGCAATACAGGAATATCTTCAAGATAAAATGATGTATGATCAGAAGGACCAACACCAGATTCTTTCATGCTAAATTTAAAAACCGGGGCACGCACACTTGTAATCGTCCTATGCCATACAGGAGAAGTACCAGTGCCATAAATGGCGAGTTGCCTTTCATCATTCAATCTGCCCACCATATCCATGTTGATCATATAATTGATATCATCCAATTCCAAAGGACTGTTATCCACAAAGAAATTGGAACCCCACAATCCTTTTTCCTCACCCGAGAATGCCATGAACAAAAAATTGCTTTTCATTTTCTGATCAGAAAAATGTTCTGCAAGGGCCAGCATGGCAGCTACCCCGCTGGCATTGTCATCCGCACCATTATGAATTTCAGGATCTCCAATATGCAAAGATCCTTCAGCCCCATATCCCAGGTGATCATAATGTGCGCCGATGATAATCGTATGATCAGATCCATTATTCTTAAAAGCACCTACGTTCCGACCTTTCACAACAGGATCATTTGGATTGGGTTCAGTGGCATGTGGATTAGATTTTTTCGTTTTCTGAAAAAACTGGTAGTAAGAATTGTCACCATGGAAAACGCCTTCCAAACCCATATCTTTAAATCTATTGCTGATATATATCGCTGCGAGTTCTTCTCCTTTAGTACCTGTTTCCCGGCCTTCCAACTCGTCCGAGGAAAGATAAACAATATCCTCCTTGACCATATCCATACCAGAAGTTTGAACAATTTTTGTCGTTGGCTTGCACGATAAAACTGTACAGATAATGATGAATATTGACAACTTAATTATGTTTATTTGCATTTCTATTTTTATTTAAATCCAATTAAAAATGAAAAAAATATTTTTAGCTACCCTGACACTGGGTGTCTTAATTTTTATTCAGTGTAAAAATCATGATCATTCGCACCAGGGTGAGCATACTCACAGCCACGAAAAATCAGATAACCCACATCACTACAAGGGCTCTTCAACAGATGCAAATGTAGTTGAAAATTTGATACATTACGAAGAGGAAAAGCATTTAAAAAACATACGACAACTTACTTTTGGCGGGGATAATGCTGAAGCATACTGGTCTTTTGATGATTCAAAACTTGTCTTCCAGGCCAACAATAAAACCTGGGGAACCAATTGTGATCAGATCTATTATATCAATATCTCGGATCAGCTGGATTCAACAGAAATTGCACCGCTATTAAGTACCGGGAAAGGAAGAACAACCTGTTCATATTTTATGCCTGGGGATAAGAGCATCATTTATGCTTCTACGCATCTTGGAGGTGACGACTGTCCGCCCGTCCCAGAAAGAAGAAGCGATGGAAAATATGTCTGGCCCATCTTTGAGACCTTTGATATTTTTATCGCGGATATGAATGGGAATATCATTCAGCAGGTTACAGATACGCCCGGATATGATGCAGAAGCAACAGTTAGTCCGAAAGGTGACAAGGTTGTCTTTACTTCTATGAGAAGTGGTGATCTGGAATTGTACACATGTGATATAGATGGATCAAATGTCAAACAGGTAACTTCAGAACTTGGGTATGATGGTGGAGCATTCTTCTCACCTGACGGGAGCAAACTGATTTTCAGATCATCCAGACCGAAAACAGATGATGAAATCAGTATCTACAAAGGTCTCCTTGAAGAAGGCCTTGTTCAACCTACAGAAATGGAATTAT
>JABDPK010000090.1 GCA_013042795.1 Saprospiraceae bacterium
ATTCATTTTTCCTTGATTTATCTGTCGGGTTGGTATTATTAGCGGGGGAATTGCAAAACTCTCCTGATGGCTCGATTCTTTATTCTACGACAGGAATAGATCTTGAAAATGGATTGGTTTTAAGTCCTTTAGGGATTAAAATGGATCAAGAGGGAGCGGCAGTCTGTGAAGATACTCTGAATGTAGAATTGCTTACAGATATATCCATTATCAGGGATACACTGATCATGGTAGAAGACAATGTTGTCGATCGCGATACAATAACAGTCGATATTGTTCCTTTCAATGATTATGATTTACCAATATTGACATTGCTGGACACATTTTTCTGTCCACAGGACCCTGTGATGGCTACCCTTAATGCCACATTGGAGAATGCAACCAGTTACTTATGGAGTACCGGAGATACGACACCGACACTTTTTGTAACAGAAGAAGGTGAATACCAGGTTACGGTAACTCTTGACGACAGGATTTGCTATATGCTTTGCGATACATCTAATATTTCAGTCCGCGATTTTCCTGAAGCAAATATAAGTCCTGATTTATCAGTGCCTTGCCAGGTGACACTTGCCGCCACATCTACGACTGATATTGCCCTGGCTGTATGGTCTACAGGAGACACAATCAATAACCTGGTGGTAACTGAGCCGGGAGATTATTCTGTGACAATCACAGATAGTTGTGATAACCAGGCACAAGCTTCAATTACTATTGGTCCCGGTGTGTTTACACCGGTAATTGATTTTACCCTCGATGATTCCCGCTTATGCGAATTTGGAGAGTTATTATTGACTGCCACATCGACTATTCCGGCGGCAGCATACCAATGGAGTACTGGAGAAACAACCGAGACAATTACTGTCAGTACACCGGGAGATTATTCTGTCACCGTCACTGACATTTGTGGTGAAACGGGCGAGGCGAGTATCTCGTTTGATGAAGACAGCTTTGTACTGGAACTTGAGGTAGGAATTAATCGGGATTATTCGAGATTATGCGAATTTGCAGAAATGAGACTCTGGGCTGAAGCGTCAAATCAAATAGTCTCATATATCTGGTCAACCGGAGAAACGACACAAAATATAGATATCACAACCGGCGGAACATATTCTGTGACAGTCACAGATATTTGTGGAACCACAGCAGAAGCATCCCTGGGCGTAGATATTTCGGAACTGGATACCTCATTTGATCCTGATATCGTGCAGGGTCCTTTAGCTAATTGTGCTGTTCCATTACTTGCACAAGCCAATAATACCAACTTTAATATTGTGTCATATGAGTGGTCCACCGGTGATAATACACAATCAATTTCGGTGACTACTCCAGGCACCTACACTGTTACAATAACTGATGAATGTGGTAATGTAGATTCGGCAAATATTGATATCGGCGCAAATGTTTTTGATATTTCTGCCAGTATTCAATCAAATGAAACATGTCCTGATACACTTAGCCTTTTACTGGTTCCGATCAATGCAAATATTACATCCATAAGCTGGTCTACCGGTGAATCCTCCCCTACAATTGAAGTTTTGGAAGGGGGTGAATATAGTGTCACAGTAACAAATGATTGTGGAGAAGAAGCAACTGCATCCTATATGACAATAGATACTTTGATGTGGCCAAATATTTTCTTCCCAAGGTCAGAGGAGGAACTGAATAAAACCTTTAAGCCTTATATCCCATGCCCGGAATTATTTTTTGGTCAGGATTACAAACTTGAAGTGTTTAACCGATGGGGAAATCGTGTTTTTGAAACGACGAGCATCGCCCAGGGCTGGAATGGCAATTACAGCGGCAATCCAGCGCCTTCCGGGGTGTATATGTATTATGCAAGCTGGATTGATAATGGTGAATCAAAGTCAGCTCAAGGTGACGTGACTTTGTCCAGATAAAAATTAATAATATAAATACAGGCCTGTCTTCCTAAAGTCAGGCCCTTTTTATTGAATGTTTGATTTAGTTATTATTGGAGCCGGCCCTGCCGGAATAGCCTGCGGCATTGAAGCTCAGAAAGCAGGATTAAACTACCTGATACTTGAGAAAGGATTCCTGGTCAATTCCTTATATCACTTTCCTACCAATATGACCTTTTTCTCAACATCTCAAAAACTGGAAATTGGAGATGTCCCTTTTATCTCCCATAGCGATAAACCCAGCCGACAGGAAGCACTGGAATATTATCGAAGAATAGTAGAAAACTATAAATTAAATGTAAGGTTTAAAGCCGAGGTGAAGGATTTTTCCAGGAATAATGGTCTCCATAAAATCCATCTTACATCAGGCGATATCTTTGAAACAAGACATGTAATAATTGCGACAGGATATTATGGCCAGGCACGAATGCTTGGCGTACCCGGGGAGGATCTTCCAAAAGTTAAACATTATTATGATGATGCCCATCCATATATCGGGATGAATATCCTGGTAATTGGTGCTGCTAATTCGGCATGTGATGTGGCTTTGGAGACCTGGCAAAAAGGAGCACATGTGACTATGGTGATCAGGGAAAATCAATTATATCAGAAAGTAAAATATTGGATTCTTCCAAATATTGAAAACAGGATCAAGGAGGGATCAATCAAAGCATATTTTAATTCTTCTGTTACCGAGATAAAAGAACAAACAGTTAATATCAAAACTCCGGATGGAGAAGTTGAACTTGATAATGACTATGTACTGGCGATGACGGGATATCAACCCGATTTTGATTTTATGGAAAAGGCAGGTATTCAATTCAATGATGAAGAATCATACAAGCCTATCATAAACCCTGAAACACTGGAATCCAATATTGAGGGAATATACCTGGCCGGTGTAGTCGTATCCGGTCGTAATACCAGTGAATTGTTTATTGAAAATACCCGGAACCACGGGCGGATCATAATCAATCATATCACAAGTACTGAATAAGTTGTATTCTTGGAATACTTATTATTTAGCTGCTTTTCTTTTCATATGTAATCTCTCAAGTAAACTGGATGTGATCTGAAGGAAATCTGATTCTGTAATGACACCAACAAGTGATTTGCCATGAACTACAGGTAGTGCACCAATTTTGTTTTTTCTCATGATCGACATGGCATCCATGATACTTGCATCATGCTTGATAGTAATCGGCTTTTTTATCATGATGTCTCCGACGGTGAGCAAAGACTCCTCAGGGTCTCTTATCATTTTGAGTAATTGTCTTCCGATCAGCCTTGAGGTGACAAGACCCTCCAGATTGCCTTTTTCATCTTCAACCGGTATATACCTGATATTTCTCCAATCCATCAATTCGCCAACAAGCTCGACAATATCACTTTTTTCAACAGTAAAGACATCTGTTTGCATGAATTCGCTGACTTTTAATTCAAGGGGTTGATATTCTCCAAGATCTGCCAAGTCAGCTTTTTTCCATTTGTGTATGGGGGTTCCTGTGCGTTGATTTTTCATGATTGCATGGGTTAATACTGAAAGAGTTTCATCACGTGAAACATTACCTTTGGTCAGTTGGCTGTATGACTGCAGCATCCACAGTGCGCCGTTTGTTTTTTTCTGGACCCGTTCTTTGATCACACCTAGGTATCTGTCGATGTCTGATTTATGGATTTTGCATTCCTCCAATCCGATCCTGGCCAGGGGCAGCAACTCCTTTTTAATCAGGTCAGTAACCCTCAGTTTCTTGCCTTTTAACCAGGTGAATTCAGCCTCAAGTCCAAACCTGGCCGCCCGACCAAAATTGTCCCTGATATCAGCAAAATCTATTTTATTCCTGATGTCATCAACCTGGGAAGCCATGCCCTTCATCATACCAAGCCAGAAAACCGCATTGGCTACCTGGTCAGTAATGGTTGGACCTGCTGGCATGACTCTGTTTTCTATTCGAAGGTGGGGCTTTCCATTTCCACTGATCCCGTATTGAGGCCTGTTCCACCTGTATACAGTCGAATTATGGACAAGTAAGGATTCCAGTTTGGGTGCCTTACCATTACGAATGCATTCCCATGAATTTTCCTCAACTTCTGAACTTAAGAGAACCTTGAACCTGGCTATATCTTCCCTGTAAATATCGAGTATGGATTCATCAAGCCAGTCTTTTCCGAAAGACACCCTTGTACTCTGCTCACGCATATGCTCATGGGTCGTTCGTGTATCAAGAGCTTGTTCAAACATGGCAATCCTTGATTCATGCCATAATCTTTTCCCAAAAACAATCGGAGAGTTTGCTGAAATAGAGATAGAAGGAGCAGCCATTAACTGGGCGATATTATACATCTTCACATATTCAGCAGCTTCAACTTGTAAATGGACCTGCCAACTTGTATTTGCGGCTTCAAGGAATGGTGAATCATGTTTGACAAACAATTCATCAATACCAAAAATCTTAAGTTCGAAATCATTACCCAACCTCAGTTGCTTTAATGCATCCATCAGCATGGCATATCTCTTTCGGGGTGTGAGATTTTCCTGGTTAAGATGGTATTTCTGTATTGTTGGAAGTATACCTGTCAGGATATAGCTTGCATCAAACTTGTTTAATTCTTTATCAAGGATATTTAGTCTGGAGATGATTTCCTTTTCCATCAGCGAGAAATGATTCTTTGTCATTTCACGTGGGGTCAGGTTTATTTCAAGATTAAACTGTGCTATTTCGGTTTCTATCCACTTATGTTTTTTCATCTTCTCGATGACCTGCATGGCAATGTTCTTGGGTTTCAGGGTGTTGTTGTCAATTAAGACCATTTCCAGTTCGGCTCCGAACCTGGTAATCCCTGATTCAAACCAATTGTTATTTAACATATAGTCTAATGACCTTATGTCATTTAATAATGAGCGAATGAACTTCTGTCGTTGTTCATTATCACTAAAGGTGGCGACAGTTTGGGTTCCCATAAGTGGCTTTTTCCTTTCAATATCGAAATATTATGCCATATTTAAGAGTTATAGAATCATTATGCGAAAAAAAGTATCCAGCCTGGCATATCTTATACTTATATCGGTTTTTGCTGGCTGTGGATCTAACGATGCAATATTCCAGGTAGAAACATTCACGGATTTTCAAATTAGCCTGGGACTGAACACCGTTGAGGCACATTATTTTATAAATCCAAATGTTCCGGTAACCCTAAGAACACAACTGGACATTCTCAATCTGCCTGAATCTGATATTTCCCAGGTGGTAGCCAATGAAGCATTTCTTTATCCCAAGTTTAATGATAATGTCAGTCTTGAATTCATTCATGATGTGAATATTTTTATTGTAGATCCTGAAAACACCAATCGTCGTAAAGAAATTTTTTACAGGGAAGCTATTCCTGCCGGTCAGCATTCGGAAATCCAATTATTTAGCTCCATAACAGATGTCACTGAATTTATGCTGGATGACAAGATAATTGTTGAAACCCGTCTTGAATTCAGGCAATTTCCTCCTGCCACCTTTGATGTGAGAGTAGATATGAAATTTGGTGTTTATGTAGAATGATATTTATCCACTCAATTGTCTCCATAACGATCTCACTTCTGAGTGCTTGTTCTTATCATTAGTTTTTATATTTAAGCAGAAATTGAAAACAGTGAATACAAAACGAATTATTAAATCAATCCTTGGAATCTGCATCTTTACATTACTCTCATTATTTGTTAAAGCACAGGACGCTGGGTACTTTTCAGGTGGTTTTCAATCGAGTGCCAACTTTTTTCTGAGAGACTCTGCGATAGGGGCTGCCAATATACCGCAGTATGATAACGAACTTTTTGGTGCCCAGGCCTGGCTTGATTTGGGCTATAATATCAATGGCTTCGACCTGGGATTGCGTTTTGATATGTTCAATAATTCTAATCTTTTGAATCCCAATGATTCTTACACCGAAGAAGGAATCGGAAGATGGCATATTGCGAAGAAACTAGACAAGCTTGATATCAGGATCGGTCATATTTATGACCAGATAGGAAGCGGGATCATTTACAGGGCATTCGAGGAAAGACCTCTATTGATAGATAATGCTCTGTATGGTGCAAGACTTGTCTATGATCTTTCTGATAACTGGCAGGTAAAAGGATTTACAGGCAGGCAGAGATTTCTCTTCGATGAATATGATTCCGTGATAAAGGGAGCTTCTATTGATGGGTTTATTGACCTTTCTTCGGAAGATAAAATGTTTACACTTGCCCCAGGCTTAGGTATTGTAAATAATACGCTTGATGAAGAATCTGTGAACAGTGTCGTGGATATTGTTAAAACCTATCAGCCTGTAGACAGGGTCGAACCTAAGTACAATACCTTTGCTTATAGTTTATTCAATACACTAAGCTATGGTCCTGTAAGCTGGTATGCAGAATATGCTTTGAAGAGTTCTGAAATATTCTATGATCCGAATGCAATCAGAACCGAAGCTTCAGGTGCACAGACTTTCGGCAAACTTGTAAAAGATAGTGGCTCAGTTATATATTCCAGTTTATCATACGCCGGGCATGGTCTTGGTGTCACACTGGAAATGAAACGCACTGAAAATTTTGATTACAGAGCAAATCCTAACTTAAGACTACTCAGAGGGTTAATAAATTTTATTCCCCCAATGAATCGTCAGAACACTTATCGGTTAAATACCAGGTATTCTCCGGCGACACAGTTGCTGAGTGAACAGGCCTACCAGGTCGATGTAAAATACAGGTGGAATAAAAGCCTCACAACATCTGTCAATTTTTCAAATATTGAAGACCTGGACGGCAAGCAACTATACCAGGAACTTTTTACAGAAGTCTTTTATAAATACAAAAGAAAATGGCAGATAAAGACAGGTGTACAATTTCAAAAATATAACCAGGAAGTATATGAAGTAAAGCCAGGCGTTCCACTTGTTGAAAATGTCGTACCATATATTGATTTTTTGTATAAAATATCCCGAAAGAACTCTATAAGGGTTGAAACTCAATTTATGAGTATCGGTGATGATGAAAAAGCAGGTTACAAACAGGATTACGGTAACTGGTTTTTTGTCCTGGTAGAATATGCGATGGCACCACATTGGTCTTTTGTTGTCTCCGATATGTATAATACTTCACCTGGTAAGAATTCAGCAGAAAATGCCAACGGCGAAAAAGAAAAATTACACTTCCCAAGAATTGATATATATTATACACACAAAGCAAACCGTTTTTCAGTGAGCTACATCAAACAAGTTGAGGGGATTGTTTGTAATGGTGGTATTTGCAGACTTGAACCGGCCTTTAGCGGATTTAATTTTTCAGTTAGTTCATCATTTTAAAATCACAATATGAAAATCTTATCAAGCATACTTTTTATTTGCGCTTTCTTGTTGATGTCATGTGAAGAGCAACCGATTGAAATTCCTGAATTTACTGTTACTGAAACGGGAAAAACAGTACTCATTGAGGAATTAACAGGAGTAAGTTGCCCGAACTGTCCTAAAGGGGTGGTTACCATAGAATCCATACTGGCATTGTTTGGAGAAAATGTTGTAACCTACGGAGTTCATGGCGCACAACTAACCAAGCCGAAGGATAACAGTAAGTATGACTTCAGGAATCCTGACGCCGAGGAATTGGAAGAATTTCTTTCACCATTTTGGGGTAAACCAGCAGCCTCCATCAACAGGGTGTTTTTTGCAAGCGAAGACCATGCAACAACAACAAGTATCGAATTATGGCCTGAGTTTGTACGGCAGGAATTAGAGAAAAACCAGGTACTGGATATTGCATTGGATGCAGAATATGATGAAAACAACCGCACTGCAACAATTAATATTGGAGTATCAGCACTTTCCAGTATTCCTGGAGATCTGCAACTTCATGTGGGTGTCACAGAGAGCCATTTGATAGATCCACAAGATGATATTAACACAACCATCCAGGATTTTGAGCATAATCATGTTTTGAAAGAACTTGTGACTCAATTACTTGGAGATAATATCGTGAGTAATATTTCTGCCAACCAGACCGTCAACAGAACCTACAGTTATACTGTTCCCGAAGAAAACAACGGTGAATGGACAGTTGAAAACATGGAAATAATTGCTTTTGTAACTTCTACGGAAAGTAATGGTGAAGTTTTACAGGCAACAAGTATTCATATCAAATAAGTCCGAATAGCTTTCAAAAGATATATCTTTGCGCATTATTTCAAAGAGGTAGCGCATGAAGATATCGTTGAATTGGTTAAAAAGGTATATAGATATAGATATACCTGTTGAAAGACTTTCA
>JABDPK010000096.1 GCA_013042795.1 Saprospiraceae bacterium
TGGTGTTCATTTTGCCGCACTACCAAAAACTGAAAAATAATGTATGGTCCATCTGCATTCATTTTATCCTTCCATTTTATGAGATTCCGGGTTCCGTCAAGAACGGTTTGTAAGGATCCTTGCTTTCTGTAATTGGAATAACTGGCCTGGGTGGTTCCGTCAACTGAAATAACAAGTCTACTCAGACCGGATTCAATAGTTCTGATACAATTTTTATCATCCAGGAAATGCGCATTTGTCGAACTTATGGTGTAAATCCCTTTTTGATTGGCGTAGTTGACCATTTCAAGGAAGTCCGGGTTTATATATGGCTCGCCCTGGAAATAGAAATTCAGGTAAATCAACTTGTCAGCGATCTGATCTATGGTTGTCGAAAAAAAATCTTTTTTCAGGTTTCCTGTCTGTCGTGTAAAACTTCTAAGACCACTTGGACATTCAGGACACCTCAGATTACAGGCAGTTGTTGGTTCAAAGGAAATACTGATTGGATATCCCCAATGAATTGTTTTGCCTGTTATCCGACTCAGGTAATAGGATGAAAGAACCTTAATGGCATTGACGGAACGTTTGACGGTCAGTGTGGAAAGAAAGTTCTTTATATCAGGGGACATTAGAGTCATCAGTTAAAAATGAGACTTTATAATGAGATATATCTTTCTTTTATAATCCTGAGATGATGTTCAAGATGTCCTCCAATCATATAAGGCATTGCATAAAGCGGCATACTGTAATCACTAATCTTTCCGGTCAATGTCCATTCATTTTCCCTGATACTGTTGAAGAAATGAATTGATGTATTACGCAGCGAATCAAACAAATCTGACAAATGGTTTTTGTCAAGGTGATTAAATGAAGTATTATTCATGTACTCATCCTGGTCGAAGCCTGGTAAGACCTGTTTTTCACCTCTGTGAATGGCAAGAGCACGATAAGCAAATATTTGTTCGGTATCGTTGATGTGCATAATGACCTCTCTGAGTGACCATTTGTTTTCTTCATAACAATAATCGAGTTTCTCTTCATCAAGTAGATCGATCAAATTTATAAATTCAAGTTTCTGATCAACAAGAAACGGGATAATGTCATCAGGTGTTTTATCAATATAAGTCTGTTGGAAATCAGGTATTTCGGAATGGTGTGGTTTATGCAGCATATAAAAAAATAATATTGTCTGAACTTTGAATATAGTTGACTTTGTTATATTTCGCGTGAGATGTTGAATTTTTTAAGAAATATATTTTGTCGTAAAGAAGAAGTTAGTACTGAAATGAAGTATTTGATTGTTGGTTTGGGCAATATGCACCCCGATTATAACGAAACAAGGCATAATATCGGTTTTGAAGTTATTGATATGCTGGCCCAGGATTTTAATGGAAAGTTTAAAAACGAATCCCTGGGTGATTTGGCATTAATCAAACATAGAGGACGTCAGATCTATTTGCTGAAACCATCTACTTATATGAACAGGAGTGGAAAGTCAGTACGATACTGGATGCAAAAACTTAAGATCAAAGCTGAAAACCTGATGGTCGTTGTTGATGATATTAATCTTGAATACGGGAAATTAAGGATGCGATCAAAGGGCGCGGATGGAGGCCATAATGGCCTGAAGGATATTCAAAACATGCTGGCGACCTCTAAATATCCGAGATTAAGATTTGGAATTGGTAACGATTTCTCGAAAGGAAGACAGGTTGATTATGTGCTCGGAAAATGGAGCAGCGAGGAATTGGATAAACTGGGTAGCTATATTCAGAAAGCCAATGAGGCTATTCTTTCATTTGTTTCTATAGGTATTTCACATACGATGAACAAGTACAATAATTAATAGGCCACTTTGTAATCTTTATTCAGAATCCATTTACTCCATTTCTTGTTGAAACCATGTACATCATTGGTTTTCCCGGCATCGTTCTCAAGCGTGAGTCCCTGGTTTACCCATTCAAAAATACTACCGTATAAATTAAAAACATTGGTATAGCCTTTTTCCAAAAGGGACAATGCGACCTTTTCGCTTCTATAACCGATTGAGCAGTAAACAACAATGGCCTTATTTTTCGGGACTGATTTTAAAGCGATAAAATTGGGTGAATTAAAACCGATGAGCCTTGCTCCCGGGATACGGCTCACTTCATATTCTCCTGCTTCACGCGCATCAAGAAGAATATAATCACCAAATCTTTCATTCAGCTTTGCGACAGAAATCGTCGGCACCGTATAATCAAGGTAGTCATGGACTAGCATGTTAAAATCACTATCAACACACATTTTTTCAGGTGCCTGAACCTTTTGGCACCCGGAATCAAGTATACCTGCAAACAGGAAGAGAAGTAGAAGAAAGTTTTTCATATTAATTGTTGTGGTCCGGGACCTACCTGGTCCCTTATTATCAATCCATTATCACAATAATTTAATAAATCTTTTTCAAATATTTCAAGTTCATTTTTAATCCTATCCGGGTATAGCAGGTGGATATTGGGACCCGCATCCAATGTGAAGTATACGGGAAGTCCTGTATTGTGTCTGAAAGCCTGTATCTGCCTGATTATTTCCAGCGTATTTTTTTCCATAAGTATGTATGGAGGATCTGAAGCCATCATCAAGGCGTGGAGGGTAAGGGCTTCTTTTTCAAGAATGTCTCCAAATTTTTCAAGGTTTCCATCTTGCATGGCACTGATTATCCCGGACATATGTTCCCTGGCCTGCTGGAACCTCACCGCTGCATATGGATTATTATCCATCAGGGCATGACCAGCTCTTGAAGAAACCTCTTTTTCCTTTGAAGAAACAATAAGAATATCGTCATGAAAGTTCGAGAAAACAGGATCGATATCATTGTTATATGAAATGGCAAAGTCATTTGAACTGCCTTTGATATCACTTGACTCTCCCCAAACCGCAATTGGTCCAAAAACAGATCGACAGGCAGAACCACTGCCCAGGCGGGCAATGACTGAAGCTTTCCTGTAATCTATACCGGGATTCTTTAATACCTGGCTTTCAATAGATAAAAGACAGAGGGCAAGTGCAGACATGGATGATGCCGAGGAGGCAATCCCTGAAGAATGTGGGAAAGAATTTTCACTTTCTATATCAAGATCCAGATGTTGTATCATCGGAAACACATCATGTATGCCGGCAAGGAATTTTACAATTTTATCCCTGAATGCCGGTTTTTCCTGGCCCTCGAATTTAAACCGGATATTCCCCTCGTTTCGTGACGCTTTGTATTGATATTTAATCGTTGTGATTGTATGTGCATTGGATAAAGTCAAACTGATTGAAGGATTGGAAGGT
>JABDPK010000097.1 GCA_013042795.1 Saprospiraceae bacterium
CTTCATGTATGATATTCCTGGAAATTCTTTTTGCATACTCACCAATCGGTTCATCTGATTCAGGTTCAATCCAGTCGATATTGTGAAGTTGGTCACCCTTTAGATCTAGCTTCGAAAATAGCCTTGAGTCAAATCCTAATCCAGGAATGAAGTAAATATGACTCATAGCTTATTTTTGGTAATCAATTTTTCTCATACAGATCTGATTACAAAGGAATTTACTTGTAACTGAAAGCTTTATTATTCCAACTTAAAGTTTATGGGTAAGGTAAACAACACTTTTACCGCTTGTCCATCTTGTATCCCGGGTCTCCATTCTGGCATTTTTTGCAATAATCGCAACACTTCTTTCTTAATCTCTTTAGATATCCCATTCAATACTTTGATATCAATTACCCGCCCTTCTTTATCGATAACAAACTGTACCTTAGCTTTACCCTGAATGCTCATTTCTCTTGCTTTTCTAGGATACTTCAAATTTCCATAAACATATTCCAACAATTTCCTCTGAGCACATAAATTAAGTTCTTCAGCTGATAAGTCTAAATCTTCGCACCCTGGAAATCTTGGCATCTCTTCTTCATGAATGATTGTTGTGTCAGAAGTCGTACTCATCAATTTTCCATGTTCATATACTTCAATCAAAATGATATATCCCAGGCTGTCATAATTTATTTGTTCTCCATGCAATTCTCCATTTAGATATTTATATTCTGAAACTACAGTTGAATCAGCGAGATGATCTTTCCAGACACCTTCTTTCAAACCATTTTCGTAGTACCCCTTTTCATATGTATTCTCCAGCCATTCCCCTTGTTTTAAATTATCAGCATACATACCTGAATTAACAAGAGTCCCATCATCCCATCTTTCCTGGTACAGTCCATGCTTTACATTGAATTTCTCACTTTTGGCCGTGATCAAATGTGTAATCATCTTGTTTTCCGGATAATATCTTTTCAAGATACAGCTACCGTTATCAAGTTTTTCAATTGTGAAGTTATGACCACAAGTGATTAGTTTGGAACCTGCTTCAAGCTTATCCTTGTATTTTTTCTTACAGGATTGCCCGTAACTTATACACACCACAAAAAAGAACAAACATGTTATCAGGTATTTTATTCGGAACTTCATTTTATTATACGACTTAAGGTTTAGTTTCATCATGATATCGATCTGTTCATCATCCCCCAGTTTGAAAACATGTTTGTCAAAGGCAACAAAGCCATTTTTTTCATAAAAACGAATCATTTAATTCTGCAATCACTTTTACAAACAATGATTATTGAATGTTTCTTTGCTAATTCTTATAAAAGAAATCATGAATTGTGATTCCCAAATTTTCTGATCAGTTGAACGAGTCAGTAAGTAAATAACTGCCATCTGGAAAAAATAAATCTTATTAACGCTCTTACTCTGACTTAATGAATTTGATGATTTGAATTCTCTGTGTCCTGTCTGAAGGACTCCTATTGCTTGCACGAATGGAATATAGCCCGGTCGGCAAATCTTTAATACTGTCGGATAATGTAATTGTATCCGAAAAATTAGCTTCATCAGAAATGGTATTGATGATTTTTCCTTCCATATTCATAATATCTAATCTTAAACTTCCCCTGTCCTGTTTGTTGATTTCAATAATGAGATAATCAGAAACCGGGTTTGGATGAATCTTGATCATATCATTCACCACTATTTGCACATCATCTACACTCGTTGTTGTTGAGGTATTGTAATCAGGGCCAGTATTTTCCTCAGTTGCTATTGGTCGGATTAATATTTCATGCGGATATTCATTGCTACCCAAGTCTTTTTCTTCAATATTCAAGGGTCGTTCCTGTCCCATCAGGTCAAACAATATTTCGGTATCAATATTTTCTATGCCCTGGAATTGTGGTAGAAAAGCATAGCCGGACTGCGCAGCGTCAATCGCCGGACTTGCAGGCGCCAGACCAAAAAATCCTTCGCTGTTCTTCTCTACAAGTGGATTGGTTATCGTCATACCATTTGATGGTTGTGGTATCCCAAGATTACCAAAAGCAATATTACCTATCCAGTTTTCTGTTCCCGTTTGTTCCTCGAAAATATTATCATCCGGGTCGGAAAAAATATTATTTGCAATAGTTACATTGGTGGGCTTGTAACTGCCATCTCCACCCAGGATAAATTCTGAACAATCCACAATTGTATTGAATGCAATATTGATATTGTCCAATGGATCTGAACTTTCGTTTTGAAGATAAATACTGCGGTCATCCAACTCGTAAAAATAATTGTTGTAGATATAGTGATCCTGCCCTTCCCTCACCCTGACGCCTCCTTTACCATTCAGAAAAAAGTTGCCATATACAATAGCTTCCGATCCATGACGTAAAACCAATTCAGCCTTGGGATTATTTTCAAATGTATTGTACCTGTAAACAACCTGGCTTGCTTTGCTGGAAATGAGTTCCCCATCTCCATCACATTGGGTAAAATAACAGTATTCTACAAGGCATCGACTTATATGATCCGCCTGTGTACTTAGGCCGATCCTGATCGGTTCAATGCCCAGATCATTGCCTGTACCTTCAAAGTTTTTAAATGAACAATACTGTATTTTATGATATCCCGGATTTGTATCATCTAC
Organism: Saprospiraceae bacterium; assembly: GCA_013042795.1. The sequence continues at coordinate 2,630 of JABDPK010000097.1, forward strand.
CAGGATAGACAGGATATTCTGATCGTCCAGGTTTAACCTGTTTTCAAAATTACAGTAGGTAATTTCAACATACCGGCTTTCTTCCCTGACTCTCAAATACTTGTAAGACCTGTAAGACCTGATATTAATCTGAGTAAATACATTATAACTTCCCCTGGTATTGATAACATCTTTAGTTCCGATATCGCCATCCAAAAACTGGAAACCTCTGAGCGTAATATAATCCCCGGTTATATCCACTCTTGATGCCCCTGTAAAAACAGTTTTTCCCAAATTCTCGGCTGTGATAAACAAGTGATCTTTATCAATATCCATGAAGATATCTGAATAGGTTCCATATCTCCAGATGATCGTATCATTCATCGATGAATTATCATGTGCATTATCAAACTCTTGTTGTGAACTGACATAAATGACATCCGCATATAGCTGTGTTGAAAATGCCAGACACAATAAGATACCCGCAATTTTTCCTGGTAAGTTGTTCATTGAATATTATATTAAAATGGTTTAATGATCAATTTTTAATTCTAACAATTATTCAAGACTTTGAAAATTTTAATTCAGGAGTCATATTCCTTTATCTGTTCCAATATATGTGAGGATTTTATTATCGGATCCCATTCATTCCCGGAATAGAAAAATTTATAAACTTTTGAATTACTATTTTGAACATTCAGTCTTTGATAAAGCCAATATGCAATATATGAAAGTAAGAGGAAGATTAGTAGATTGACACCTCCATATAACAATGGAGAAGATTTCAAGACGTCAAGACTTATCCAGCATATTGACCAAAGAGGAAGTTGCAAAACAGCGAGGCGGGTAAGATTAAAACTCGAAACTTTAAGTTCTGCAATTTGTTTCTGGACTTTTGATATTTCATCGGTTCCCTGTATTTGATTAATCAGGTAAATATGATACAAATATCCGATTATCAACGCAGTCATGATCAAAGCAATCAGACCAAAACCAATTACTACAAAAGGAGCACCTGCCTGTTTGCCTATAAAAACAAAAAAACAGAGAAGCAATGTATATGGTATAGCAATGAGAAGTGCAAAAAGCTTGGGACTTCTTAAGGATCCTATTGTATCTCTTAGTTGTCCTTTCGTAATTTCTCTGACCAATTTCTTATTCAGTTTTAGAGTCTCCTCCAATTTCTGATTCTGACTTTCCCATAGAGCAAATAATTTCTGATCGTTCATTTTTATAATTTTTGTATGTTTTTAAATTTGTCACGCAGTATTTTTTTAATGCGGCTTATTTTGGTTCCTGCATTGGTCTGACTTATTCCAACTATTTCCGCGATTTCTTTTTGACTTATTCCATCGAGATACAATAAGATAAGGGCCTTTTCGATCTCTCTTAATTCCAGGATGAATTCCTGGAGTTTTGCAATATTCGGATCTTCACATAATTCCTTTTCTGCTTCTTTTGAAGATACAATTGTACTGGAAAGTGGAGAGGTTTTCGCTTTGCGCAATTTATTCTTTCTATAGAATGAAATGGCCGTATTTAAGGATATTCTATATATCCAGGTTGAGATCTTAAATTTTGGATCGTAGCTATCATAACTACTCCAAAGTTGAATAATGATTTCTTGAATGACATCTTTTCTGTCTTCCGAATCAGCACAATAGGAATTGGAAATTTTATAGATTATACCTTTGTGCTTATCAACTAATTCAAGAAATATTTTCTCTTTATTTTTCAAACCGGAATCTCTTTATTCTATTATTCGTTCCTGCTTTGTATTTGTCACACTTTTCATGATTTTTTTCCAGAAATATTGTATTTATGAGGAAGAATAAATTGGATGGTATTCATTTATCAGGCAGGATAACTTAAAAGTAAGGTCCATTTATCTGCACTAATCTGTCATTTATAAACCTGCGAAATATTTAATCATTCTTAACGAAATAGCCTTCATTTGAAACGGCATCTTCACTTATAAAGATACTTCCTTCTTTAAACCAAACTTCAGCGTAATTCCCGCTAGCATATTGTTTTTGTATATCACCGCCATAGGTTTCAGCACCAGAACACCAGTTCATATTTACTTCCGGTGATTTTCCATTTGTCTGGTTGTAAGAACCAAGTTTAAAAAACAGGCCTTCACCTGCATAAGCATTATCCCGTTCCACCCCATCCTGACCAATAGGAACAAATAATTCCTGGGTCTGAGCCGGAATATCAGCCATGGTTGTGTACATTGAATTGACCAGGTTTTTTGTAAATGATATGGTTTCATGTCCTTCGCTTGAAAACTCGAGGTACATGATACCATCTTCAATCTTGATTTCATAACTGAATTCTTCACCTAATTCAATACCATCCTCAGGTTCTTCAGGGTAAGTATTACGGTCCTCACCTACCATAGAAAAGTCATGCCCCCAGACAGCCGTCGAGTAATCCCATCTGCCTGAATTGTCCTCACCGGCCGTGTTGATTTCATAATGCCAAAAAACCGAACCTTTGGAATGCCCGGGAAATTTCTTGTAAAATATCTTTAGCGGTTCGTTCTCATGTCCGTCAGCACTATGAATCTGACCGACAACTACAGAATAGGACGCTGCGACACGCGCATCACCCGTCGCAGAGACATTCATTACTTTAAGAGTGGCGGTCAACCTGGCATCAGTCTGAGCAGACCATTTTTTTAATTGTGCCAATTCTGTTCTCGTGTTATTTGATGTACCATGGGTATCTCCGGCATTGGGTGCTTTAAATACAACCCAATCCGTTTTATCATCAGTGGTTGCATAAAAGAAATCTTTATGCACAAAGTCTATGGCCTGACCAGCATTGGAACCATCCCCTAAAATCAAATTCCAGTGATTGAAGAATGGAATGATCTTGCTTGGATAGCTGGTTTGCTCAGTTTTATCGTTTCTGGTTTCTTTTGCCGTATTGGAACAACCCACATGAATTATAAACAGATAAAAAACCAGGAGGATTGATATTGATGTAGTAATTATCTTATTCATGTAATATTGATTTGGGTATAACAGCTTTGTTTTTAATCCAGGCAATTAACAGGATGATAACCAAATTACTTAATAAACTTAGCATCATTAATAAAAAATAGTCTGATTGGTAATGCTCATAAATCATAAGTACCATAAATCCGTAAAAGATTACCAGGCCGAGAATAGATTGCGCAGGATATACCTCTCTTTTAAAAACCAGCTTTGGCAGATAGTTCGCTAATAGTGGAATGCACAGGAACCAGAATAAAATTATGGTCACTGGATTCCATCCGATAGTAAATGTAAATAGCAGCAGGAAAACAATCACACCGATTGGAATGATCATAATTTCCACTGACCGGATGAGCCATTTTGAATTCATATCATGAAAATTTTCTTCATTACATTTTCAATTGATCCATGTCCTCTTCCAAATTGGGAAGGCTAATTCGGTGTCATCTCAAATACAGAGAAGAGATTCTGAAATTTATATTCTTTTATAATTTACCATTAAGAATTACCCTCCCAATAGAGTCTCATGTCTTGAGTCTTGAGTCTTGAGTCTAATGTCTATCTCCTAATGTCTTCAAACAAAATCTTCATTTTCAAGATTGCAGCAACACTTATAGCATCTACAATTTCTCCGTTCATCACCATTTTAAAAACTTCATCAAAATCCAAAAGCTGCATTTTGAGATTCTCTGTGTCATCCGGTTTGTTCTCTTCAAAGCGCACTACATTACAATAGTAAACCTTGACTCTTTCATCTGTGACGCCATTTGAAGTTTCCAAATTCAGAAGTTCAACCCATTCGTCTGCTACAATTCCTGTTTCTTCTTTTAGTTCACGTTTGGCAGCAATTAAGGACTCTTCTTCGGGTTCAACACCACCCATGGGAATTTCCCAGCTATAGCTTTGGGTTGGAAACCTATGTTGACCTATTAAAATAGTTTTATTCTCCCTGGTAACAGGAATGATTCCGACTGTTTCTTTTTTGTAATGGACCTTTCCATACACATCTTTTTTGCCATTTGGATTTAATACCTCGGATTCACTTACCTCTATCCAGGGGTTTTCATAAACAGTTCTTTTAGTTATTTCCTTCCACTGCATCTTTAATAATCTTTTCTTATTTCTGATTTATTTGTCATCAGGACATCCTGTGTAAATGCTTGTCAATAGTGAGATCATCATTATACTTCGCAGGTTGGAAATTAAATTAATCCTTCATTTTGAACTTACTGTAAATATAAGTCCCGATGAACGATAATAAGTATACAGGAGGGGCGATAAATAAGATTGAAACAACCAGAAAATGAATGAGGACCATCTTTGAGTAATCGCCGGTCAATACACAATTTCTAAAAAAGAAAAGGACAACAATAACTGTAAACAAGATGAAAAATACTTTTAAGCTTTGTTTGAACATGGTTTTATAAGATTAATTTATTTCCTGTACTCCTAATTTATGTTCCCTTGGTAATTAATTTGTAATTGGTGAAATGCCTGGCCCTACACTTCCTGATTTAAACCAGACTTCAGTGTAACATCCATTATTATACTGCCTGGCTATATCTCCATCATATGTTTCAGCACCACTACTCCAAACCATATTACTGGCTGGATCTTTCCCGTTCGTTTGATTATATGCGCCCTGCTTGAAATACTGTAACTCACCAGCATAGGCATTGGGTTTTTCTGTGCCATCCCGATCTATGATTGCATATAAAGTTCTGATTTGTCCAGGAATATCCGAGTCTTCTAAATATTCTGAAGACACAAGACTTTTCGTGAAAGTTCTTGTCTTGTGTCCCTCACTTTTAAAGGTCAAATACATTATTCCTTCGTAAACATTCACTTCGTAGCTAAATTCTTCACCCAGTGCAATACCATCATTCGGTTCTAAAGGATATGAAGATTCAGAAGAACCCAAAACCGACATATCATAACCCCAAACTGCTGTTGAGTAATCCCATCTCTTTGCATTATCACCTTCTGTGTTGATTTCATAATTCCAGAAGACAGATCCTTTTGTATGGCCGGGAAATTTTTTATAGAAAATTTTCAAGGGTTCATTCTCATGCCCTTCGTCACTATGAATCTGGCCGACTACGACTGAGTATGAT
>JABDPK010000098.1 GCA_013042795.1 Saprospiraceae bacterium
TTCTTTTGCTACCCTGACTTTTCTGGATAAAAAAGAATTGTACAACAGTGAAGAACTTATGAATAAACATGGACAGGTCATAAATAAACTACTCAGGGATCCTGCCATAGATTTTATAGTTATGAGAAAGGATGATCAGTGTATTTCGGTCATCAATGAAGATGGGGAAGCACATATCCTCCTGGAGAATGGTAAAATGAAATATGTTCCTGTCTCCGCAAATCCTTTCAAGCTGGAGGATTCAAACAATTTCATGGACGAAGCTGAAGCCTTTGATTTCACATTCAACAGTGATTACCCGGATGCCCTGGTTCAGTGCAAGCAGTTATTTTCGAGTAAAAGAAGTGGTGATATTGCCGTTTCTGCCAATGTAGGATACGACCTCAGAGATTTTTGGGAGATACCTGAACATAAAGGATCACATGGTTCTTTGCATAAAGATCATATGCATGTACCTATCCTGATGAATAAAAAACTTCTGAATTCTCCAATCCGGACCACGGAAGTAAATCAAATGATCAGGTCATACCTGGATAAATAGGATAATGTCTGATAAAAACACAGCAAACCTCAAGGCACAAAAAGTATTTAATCCTAAAGTGATTAATCGGGGATTGGTGTGGTTCTTAAGTATTTCAGTTATTTCCCTTGTCGGAATATTCCTCTACACAAACACAGGGAATACAATAGCTGTCTGGAAGAAAATCAATCCTGTATATTTTCTTGTTGCTATTATCTTCATAGCCAATGATTTGTACCTGGGTGCATGGAGAAATCACATATTTGTAAGAGAGTTCTATCCTGGAAAATCAATATGGATAAGCATTAAAGCAAACCTCGCTAACATATTTATGGGTGCGGTCACTCCTTCACAATCAGGTGGTGGGCTTGCACAGTTTTATGTATTCTATAAAAATGGTGTCAGTATTCAGAATGCGATTACAATCAGTTTTATCAATTGGATATCAACTCTTATATTTTTCCCGGTATCCGGCATCATTGCATACTATATTATCAGGGACAATATTCCCTCAGGATTTATAAATCACCTTGCCAAGTTTGGTTTCAGTGTCTTTACCACCCTATTCATAGTAGTGATTTTCGGTCTTTTTTTTCCGGATTTAATCGGCATTCTGGTTGAAAAAATATCCAGGTTAATCGGAAAGCTTAATAAAAAGTGGAGTGATACACTACACAATTTTGGAGTAAAAGCCAGAGCTAGTCTCGTAGATTACAGAGATAAGTGTATCACTTTACTAAAGGACAAACCATACCTCATGTTGCTCAGTTTCCTTCTGACGATTATACTTTATCTTAACAAATACTTCCTGGCTTATATCATTATCCTGGCACTGGACACCGATGCCAATATTGCAGTAGTAATAGCTGTACAGGCAATTATATACTTACTTCTTTATTTTGCACCCAGCCCGGGAGGTAGCGGGATTGCAGAGTTGAGTATTGCCGGATTAATGGCGGGTGTGATTGCCGAGGATTATATAGGCACCTTCACATTACTACAAAGAAGTTTCCTCGTCTTTATTCCAGCAATCATAGGTGCATTTGTAGCACTTCGCGAATTAAACAAAGAAACCACTAAAGAATTGGGGATCAGTGCTTCTCCTCAAAAGAAACGGCCTGATTGAGGACCTTGGATTTTTCCATGGCAATAGCATATTCCAATGCTTTTGAATTGGATCTGAGCTTCAGTGTGTTGGAAGCCCTTCCCATGATGACATCCACAAAATGTTTCAGATGTAAATAGTCATTATCCATTTCAATATCATCTGCTACAAATATCCGTTTACTTAATTTATCCTGGCCACTGGAATAATCCAGAACAAATGGATTATAGTTATCTAATTTAATTATACCATCGGTGCCACGAATCACAAGCGAAGAATCCTGTCTTTCATTATGACCAAAAACCGTCAGATCACATAATGCTCCTGATTCCGTTAACATCCGTACATGAGCATCTGAATGCACCATATTTGTTTGTATCCACTTGATATTTTCTCCAGTCAACCAGAGAATCAGATCAATTTCATTGAGTGAATAATCAATAAAAAAGCTTCCGGAAGGCTGGACGTACCTTGAACTTATACCGTGTGTAAAAGCAGAGTCTGTAGTAATAGATTTAATCAATCCGATTTTCCCGAGTTCTATAAACTCTTTTACTCTATTTAAACTTGAATTCAATCGAAAGGGGAAACCTGCCATTGAAATTTGTGAAGGATGACTTTCAGCCGTTTTAATAAGGAATTTGGCATCTTCAACATTTGTTGCAATAGGTGTATCAATAAATACATGTTTTCCTGCCTCTATGGCTTTGGAAGTGACAAAACTTTTTTGATCAGGTGGGCAAAAAACAAAGATGGCATCGATATCATGATTTTCAATGAGCTGATGATAATCGGGATAAACATATTCAAGTGAAAGTTCATTTTTAGCAAACAAAAGTTCTTTTTGGGTGCGGCCGGACCCTCCAATAAGGTTCAATTCTTTGACATGATATTTCAGCAAGTTGGCATACTGCCGACCTAATTCGTCAAGACCAATGATACCTGCTTTTACATTATAAAGCATATTTCGGGTTTATAAGTGCCTTTCGGCATGATAGGAGGATCTGACCAATGGTCCGCTTTCCACAAAATCGAATCCGATTTTTTCTCCTTCGATTCGATAATATTCAAACAAGTCCGGATGCACATATTCCTCAACTTCCAGGTGCATCTTGGTCGGTTGCAGGTACTGGCCAATAGTGACCACATCACATCCATGATCATGCAAATGCTGCATGATTTCAAGAACTTCATCTTTGGTTTCTCCCAGACCGACCATAAAACCGGATTTGGTTCGGCTTCCTGCGTCTTTAGTTCGTTGTATCTGTTCAAGACTTCTTTTATACTTGGCCTGGGGTCTGACTTTTCGATAGAGTCTCTCCACGGTCTCCATATTGTGAGATACGACTTCCTGGCCTCCTTCAATCATCCTGAGCAAAGCATCCCAATTTGACCTTACATCGGGAATCAGGGTTTCTATTGTTGTGCCGGGGCTGGCTTTTTTTACTTCCACGACTGTCTGATACCAGATCTCAGCGCCCCTGTCCTTCAGTTCATCCCTGTTTACGGAAGTGAGGACAGCATGTTTTACCTGCATCAGCCTGATTGCTTCTGCGACGCGTCTTGGCTCATCTTCGTCATATTCCGGCGGTCTTCCTGTTTTTACAGCACAGAATGAACAACTTCTTGTACACACATCACCAAGAATCATAAAGGTTGCAGTACCTGCACCCCAGCATTCTCCCATGTTCGGACAATTTCCGCTCTGGCAGATGGTATTTAATTTATATTCATCCACCAGTTTACGCACTCTTCTGTAGTCCTTCCCGATCGGCAGTTTAACTCTAAGCCAATCAGGCTTTTTAGTACGTTTAGGTTTTTCTGATATTATAGGTAATTCTAGCATTAATTATTTCTGGCTCCTAATTGTAGGTTTAAATAGAGTTTGATGAAATAAGGTTTATTACTGATCTCTTCCGTTTCCAGCATAATTGGAATATTGGAAGAAAACAAATCAAACATCACTCCGGTTTCAAAAGCTTTAACATATTTATCAAAAGCGCCCATTGCAAAATGTGCTGCCAGTTTTCCCTGGATACCGGCTCTGACCGAAATTTCTTCAAATCCCTTGAAAAAAGATGATTTCCCTCTGATGAAATCTTCATTTAAAAAGAGATCATGGTTTTCCGCGGAATACTTTTCTGACCTGACAAGGACATATTTCTGATCATTTTCGATGATGACATATTCCAGGTCAAGATAATATGGTTTCAGCAAGGCCAGAGAAGGACCTACCTGGTAAGTATAACCAACAGCCAGACCTTTTCGTTTCTCCTTTTCTGAAAGATATTTTTTGGTACCAAAACCGAGACGCAGATTTATAAGACTATTGATTTTACCAAATGAAAAAGAACCTGACCTTCCGGATTGTGATATTTTACTTTGATTTTTTTCCCTGGGATCTTTCAGATATCCCAGTTCAACCTGGTAATAATTTGTTTTGTGGTAAGATTTGATCTTTCCTGAATTATAAGCTATAGAGGCTCCATTTTCGTGAAGCCTGAAATCAAATGACCATTCTTTCTTGTATACAATACCTTTCCAGTCAACCTCAATTAATTTAGGTTGAATGACTCTTTGTGCGTCCAGGCAAAAAGCACTTGAGATAAAGAATACAGAAAGCAAAAGTGATTTCATAACAATAAGATATAAAATTAAGCTTATTCCGGCTGGAAATCATGTCTTCCAGACTTCAAGAATATCATTAATCTGCTGTCCTGACTGTTGTGTTGCGATTTATCCAGCAACCAACCTTGAATACAGAACCTGCTTTTATGGTTCTTTGAAAAATGTCTTCTTTCTTTGGCATATACTTCCAATAGGTTCTGATCAACTTGTTTGCCTCATCAGCAACCAATGGATCTTTCTTAGCCTTTTCCCACATATCGATCGCCGGCCAAGTAACGATTTGGCTATCCCATCCTCTTCCAGGGCCACATAATGGACCACTTGAAGCATACAATTTTCCTATCAATAAATATGGCTCTCCGGATTCAGGTGCATATTTAGCAGACTCAAGTGCATACTTTCTTGATAAGGAGAAATTTTTAATATCCCCATAATAAATCTTGCCTATCAGCAAATTATATTTTGCCTTTTTAACCGGATCTTCTGTCAGTTGAACAAAATCCTCAAATAACTGAACAGCCTCGAGGTAACGTCCCTCGGTATAGGCTATATAAGCCTTCTTCAATGGACCATCAGGAGGTGGCGGTGTGTAACAGTGTCGCTCTTTAGCTGCAGCCACTTCAACTAATGCTGGTATATCCTTTCCGCATTTACCCCATAACATCCTTGAATATGCTTTATTGATTATTTCACAATTTGTGGAATCTTCCCTGAATAACTCAAGATACTTTTCCTGATAGTAGTTGCAATCATAAATCCCTTCAATACCCTCCAGGTTTTCAAACCTTGCAGGTGCATAATCATTTATAATCTCCCAGGCTTCCTCATTCTTGCCAGAATTTGTTCCATATTCAATAGCTTCAAGTAATAATCCGGCATAACGACTTCCTTCTTCAATAGAGATTTCTTCATTGACTATCCTGTCTGACATTAGTTTTGAAAAGGGGTTAATTATAAAATAATCAGCTTTCTTGCCTTTGGCGTCTATAGATTGCTTGAAGAGATTATAGATTTCATCATCTGTTGCTTCGCCTTTATAATAATAGTAATAGTCAAATGCTTTTCTTCCTGCAACATAGGCACTGTCACCAAAGCACTCGACTCTTTTATCATATATAGACATGATTGTATCTATATAGGATGATTTCAGTTTTTGATCTGAGGTATTATCATAGAAGTATTTGTAGATAGCAAGTCCATCTTCATATTGGTATTTGATAGATCCATTAGCTGCAGGTGCACCATAATAAGCCTTCTTCCACAAAGGAAATGCCTCATTATACTTTTTAAGTTTTACAAGGTCCTTATAAAGCACATAAGCCGTTTCTGTTTCATCTTTTTTTGCAGGAGATAATTCATCCAGGGTCATACATGGATTATTATCTTCTTTGATTTCTTCCTTAGACTCAATCACCGGGGTGGGTTCAGCAAGCGGAACGACTTTGGGTGTGCATCCATAGACTGTAAAAAAAAGAATTAAGAAGAAGGAAGTGACAATTCTCATAAATTTATCTTTTAAAAGCTCTTCAAAGATACAGATTGGCTTTTTATTCTTATGGATATAACCAAAAAGTGAACGATTTGATTTATATATATCAATTAAAAAAAGAAAAAAAATTATATGTCTAGAAAAAAGTTGCTGGTATTAACAGGAGGAGGAGATTGTCCCGGGTTGAATGCTGTACTAAGGGCTATCGTAAAGACAGCTAAAAATGAGGGAAATTGGGATGTATATGGCAGCATAGAAGCCTTTAATGGAATCTTGAGCGATCCACCTGAACTCATGCATCTGACCAATGAAATTGTCAGGGGAATACATATCCAGGGAGGAACAATCATAAAAACTACCAATAAAGGAAATCCGATGTCCTACCCTGTAAAGCAGGCAGATGGCAGTTACACGTTTATTGATAAAACCGGTGAGTTAATTCAAAGGCTTAAAGATCATGGATTTCATGCTGTCATCAATATCGGTGGAGACGGATCTCAAACCATATCACAACATTTATTTGAAAACGGTGTAAACATTGTTGGTGTCCCGAAAACAATTGATAACGACTTAAGTGCTACCAATCTTACTTTTGGATTTAGTACAGCTGTCCAGATAGCGACTGACTCATTTGACAAACTGGTAACAACAGCTGCAAGTCATAATCGTGTGATGATACTGGAGGTCATGGGACGAAATGCAGGATGGATTGCACTTTATACCGCATTAGCCGGTGGCGCCGAAATTTGTCTCATTCCTGAAATTCCATTCAGGATAGATAAAATCAAGGAAGAAATACATAAACGCTATAAAGAAGATGATGGTTTTGTCAATATCGTTATTGCTGAAGGAGCCAGGATTGATGATGAAATTATAGCTACCAAGAACCAGGGAGATGAAAACATTAAACTTGGAGGTATTGGAAATGTTTTACGCCGCAAACTTGAAGAACATGGCCTGGAACCGGATGTCAGGGTAGCTACCCTGGGACATATTCAACGTGGTGGCACTCCGATTGCCTTTGACCGAATCCTTGCAACTGCATTTGGCGTCAAAGCCTTTGAGCTCGTAAAAGAAGGAAAGTTTGGTCAGATGGTTACTTATAAGAAACACCAGGTTCAGCATGCAAGTATCAAATCTGCTATTGCAGAATATAAATTTATCAATAGCGATCATTATTTAGTCAAAACGGCAAGAATGATCGGGATTGCTTTTGGGGATTAAAAAAAGCCTCCAATTTTCATTGAAGGCCCTTTTATACATTATTATGGCTAAAGGAATTATTTAAAAACCACTTTGACTGTTTCCCCGATCCAACATCCAACTTTTACAACATCTCCTTTATTCTTACCTCTCATATGGCCATCAGCCACATCAGGTAATGAAGCTCTGTACTTGGATATTCTTGCTGATGCTTCTTCAGATACTTCAGCATCCACTGACCGTGCATATTTATATTTGTCAATTGCTGCAATAATCGCTAATCTTTGATTCCAGTCATCTCCACATGATCGTGCACTTGAACCATACATATCACCTATCAGCATGTATGGTCTTCCCCACCCTGGTTTTGCCTTGGCTGCTTTATATGCGGTATTTCTTGCGGTTGAATACTGCTTCAGTTTCCTGAACTGAATAGAAGCCTTTGAAAACAAATAACTAGCCAGTTTATCCGGGTCTGTTTCCTGTTCAATCGCTTCATCATATTTTGCAATAGCACCTTTATAATCACCACTATCATATAACTTCTTGGCTGCAACACTTGGATTATTGGCTTCAAACTCAGCTTGTCTTTTGGCATTTTCCTCAGCGGCATATTTCTTCCATTTTACATCAAGCTCAGAAACAAATGGATCTGAAGGATCACATCCTCTTTTCTTTAATAGCCCAAGTACGTTTTTGAGGGTTTCATAATCATCAGGATTTTCTTCGTATGTTTTTTTGTACTTAGGTTTGAAGTATTCACAATCGAAGATATCAGGTTCAATAGGTGCAAGTTTTGCTTTGGCCGCTTTCCAGGCCTGATCGTAATACTGCCCTAATTTGCTGTTATTTTCAAGATTCCATTTTGCAATGGATTCCATTTTATTATAAATTGTAAGAACCTCATCCTTTGTGATTTTCCCTTTTTCAAACTGGTATGTAAGCATTGCGCAAACAGGGTCAAAAACAATATATTCTGAATCATTTCCTGCAAGATCCATTGATTTTATGAACACCTCAAGATTCTTGGTGTATGGTGCCTGGAGCGTATAATACATATCAAAACCTTTTCTTCCTAACACATATCCTTTCTTTTTTTCATAGCATTCGGCATTGTCACCACATTTAGTAGGTTTGATATCCCTGTTGTCATAAGCCTGGATAGCTTCTGAATATAATCTGTCAATATTTTGCTTATACTCGTCTTTTTTGGCTGCATCAGTTTCATTCTTGAATTTGTGTATATAAATCTTTACACCATCAATGAAATGATAATCTCTTTTTCCATCGGCAGCTGGTGCCAAATCATAAGCGACCTTCCAGTTATCAAATGCAATATCCCAATCTTCGGCTTTCAAAGCTTGCCTGTAAATAGAGTGTGCATTTGAGGCATCGTCCTCCCTTGCGTCACCTATCCATGATTTAAACTGAGCAAATGAAGATGGCACAGCAAGGATCATCGCCAAAGCTAAAAATGTTAAGTTTCTGATCTTATCCATGTTGCTGAATTTTATATTAGTTATACTTTCTCTTTATGAACCATTCATCATCATTAAAAGTGAAGCTGAATGATAATCTGATATATTTTTCTTCAATCGCAGTATTCATTCCTCTCCATCCCAGTATCAATCCTAGATTAGCATGTGAAATTTTCCTTTGATAGAAAAACGGCATACCTAATCCAAAACTAATTCCATAATCTTTAATATCTTCTCCACTTGCAATTTCTACCGGTACTTTTCGGTAGAAACCACCAAACCTGTAAAAGACTCGTGAGAAATAATTACTGATCGATTTATAATTAGGACGATAAAAACCGCCAAAAGATAAGCTATACGTATCTTTTAAATTATTTTTAACAAAATCTCCTTCAAATTTAGTCCAATCCCTTTGTTCATAGTTGAATCCAAGTGAAAATTTTGATCCTTTTACGTAGGAAATCCCTAATCCAAGCTCAGAAGGCATTTTACCACTGACTTTTTCTCCGCGAATATCGGTCAATGTATCTCTTATCAGTCCACCGTCCAGAAGTCTTAAGGAAGAAGTTTCAAAAATATTTGATTCATAGTTGAGTGTTGTACTCGATTTTCCATAAAGACCAAAAATAAGTTTCTGATGATTATCAGATGATTCATCCTGTCCTGCTCCTTTATTTAAATGAAGTGTATAAAGGACACCAGCATTCCATGTCAGTCCGGAGAGGTTTGTACTTCGATCCAGGAAACTTGCAAAGGCATTATTTATATCAGGGAAGTCAATAATCGTTGAGTTGGTGATTTTACCAAAAAGATACCCAAGATTCAGTCCAAAAGCAAAATCCTTGTATCTAATTCCATTTGACCATAAAAACTGGTATGATCCTCCATTCCCCTGGTAGTTCAATTCATAGTTTCCAAAATCTTCGTTATACAGGTATGAAGACACATTATATCCTACATTGGAATAAGGCATTAGGGAAAAAGCCATTCCTAAATTGATATCTCTTTGTTTTCTATCCAGAATATCATTCAGCACATTCTGTAGTGGAAATGCAAGAGACAGATAGTCAAGACTTCCGTTCCAGTCACTGATACTTGAATTCTCACGATCTGAAAGTGTTGAATATTCAGCATGAATGCCCATATCGAAACTTGCAGTTCTGAGGTAACTCAAACTCGCAGGATTGACAATATTAATAGTGTAAGGATCAATAAAACTGGCTCCTAGCCCACCCATATGTAATGAAGCATTAAAATCCGATCCAAGAATATCGCCAATTCCAAATCTGGAATATGGAGAATTATCCTGTGGTTGTGCCGAGGCGATGGATGTCCATCCCAGGAATAAAAGCAGGATTACTTTATTGATTATTGTACGTAAGTATATCATTCAGTCCTTTAAGAACAAGATTAGGATCCACAAATATCTTAGATTCCAGCGTTTCTCCAAAATTTACTGCATCACCACCAGTTAAAATAACCGTTAAACTCCTATTCTTTTTAGTTAAATTTTTAATAAAACCTTCAATCTCATATTTTAATCCATGAAAAGCACCGTTCTGCAACGCTTCTTTTGTGCTTTTTCCAAGTATGTCTTTATTGTTTTTTCTTTGAACAAGAGGCAAACTTGATGTAAAATGATGCATAGCATTTAATCTTAACTCCACTCCCGGAGAAATATTTCCACCAAGGTAATTTCTTTCCTTGTCAATAAAGTCAAATGTCATACAGGTTCCTATATCAATAACCAGGATATTTTTCCCCGGGTATTGATTTGTTGCGCCCACCACTGCTGCCAAACGGTCTAGTCCTAAGGTCTTCGGGGTCTTATACAAATTCTTAATCGGCACTTTAGTCTTATGGCTCAATAATAACAGATGATAATTCCTGGATAAATGTTGTATAAAGTATGGATCTGATTTGCGGACAGAGGAGGAAATACATAGAGTAAATGGATATTTTTTCCTTAAATTCTTAAGATCCTTCACTCTGAATTGCCTGAATTTCTCTGTATAAACTAAAACATCCTTTTCAAATACTGCAATCTTGATAAAGGTATTCCCTATGTCAACAACAAGATTCAATGTTTAAAATGTCTGGTACCAGTAAACACCATAGAAAGCCCATGTTCATTACAATAATCTATACTGAGCTGATCTTTGATAGATCCACCAGGTTGAATCACCGATTTAATGCCTGCATTATCAGCTATCTCAACGCAATCTGGAAAAGGGAAAAAAGCATCTGAGGCCATCACAGCACCTTCCAGATCAAATCCAAAATGACGTGCTTTCTTTATAGCCTGTTGTGCTGCATCAACTCTGGAGGTTTGTCCACAACCCATACCAAGTAATTGCTGGTTTTTGGCAATAACAATGGTATTCGATTTTAAATGTTTAACAAGTTTGTTTGCAAATACCAGGTCACTGAGTTGATCTTCCGATGGTATGACCACAGTCTGGCATTTAAAATCTTCACTTTTTTCCATCTTAGTATCCGTATCCTGGACGATGACACCATTGAGGATGCTTTTATAGCTTTTTTCCTGCCTGTAAAAATGCTTTATTTCAAGTAATACTCTTTTTTTCTTTTGACTAAGAAGATCAAATGCATCATCATCAAAGCCTGGTGCAATCAGAACTTCGTAGAACAATTTATTAATTTCTTCAGCTGTCTGAAGGTCGATATTTCTATTTGCAATAAGAATGCCTCCAAATGCAGAAACCGGATCACCGGCAAGGGCAGCCTGCCAGGCTTCATAAATTGTTGTTCTCGTGGCCACACCGCAGGCATTTGTATGTTTAAGAACAGCAAATGTGGGAGAATCGTGTTCAAATTCAACCATCAACTGAACTGCAGCATCAATATCAACCAGGTTATTAAAAGACAATTCCTTTCCTGCTCTTTTGTTGAATACATTGTTTAGTTCTCCGAAATAAATACCCTGCTGATGCGGATTCTCACCGTAACGAAGTACCTGGCCTGCATTAAAACTTAGCTTCAGACTTTCCTTTTTAGCTTCCCTGTTGAAATAATTGTAAATGGCTGTGTCATAGTGTGATGAAACAGAAAAAGCTGCGGTGGCCATTTCCTTACGATCAGAAAGCTCTGTATGCCCGGATTTATCTTCAAGTATAGATTCGAGAAAAGGATATTGATCTTTTGATGGAATGATCAAAACATCATTAAAGTTTTTTGCAGCTGCACGGATAAGAGCAATTCCACCAATGTCTATTTTTTCAATTATTTCCGATTCATTATCTGTATTCCTGAGTGTCGCTTCGAATGGATACAGATCTACAACGACAAGGTCTATTTCAGGAATTTCATACTGTTCCAGTTGTTTCAAATGATCATCTTCCCGTCGCGCCAGAATCCCTCCAAATACTTTGGGGTGCAAGGTTTTGACCCTTCCGTCAAGAATTGATGGATAGGAGGTTATATCTTCGACTTTGATTGGTGACAATCCATTTTCTTCAAGAAATGCAAATGTTCCTCCAGTCGAATAAACAATAATATCCAATTTTTTAAGTGCTTCCGTGATTCGTTCCAAACCGGATTTATCAAACACAGAAATAAGTGCGGATTTAATTTTTTTGGTTGGCATTGATGTCTTTTAACAAGACGACAAATGTACTGATTTTGAAAGTAAAATGAGACTATATAGGATTACGAAAATCAAGTATATTGCCCATACTGTAACATACCCTGCATCGCGGTTCATATTTATCTTTTTCCCCAAGTACAACTTGCTCCTTTTCTGCTGACAATCTGTAGGAATGCGTAGCCAGGCTCCCACAATGAGGGCAAATCGCATGAACTTTTGTAATATATTCTGCTACGGCAAGAAGGGACGGTATTGGTCCGAATGGATTCCCCATAAAATCCATATCAAGGCCAGCTGCAATGACCCTGATTCCTTTCATCGCCAATTTCTGACAAACATCGGTTAATTCCATGTCAAAAAACTGAGCTTCATCAATACCAACAACATTGGTATTCGTAATATGATCGTAAATATCTGTACTTTTTGAAACCGGAATTGATGCAATTGCGTTTTCATCATGTGATACGACATTGTTGTTATCGTAGCGAACGTCTTTTTGAGGTTTGAAAATCAGGATTTGTTGATGTGCAATTTTTGCCCTGTTAAGTCTTCTGATAAGTTCTTCTGTTTTACCGGAAAACATGGAACCGCAGATTACTTCAATCCATCCGCTTCTTTGTCCTTTAAAATTCGGTTCCAAAAACATAATTTCGTATTATAAGATTTTAAATGTATTAAATCAATGGCAGGTAATAGTTCTTTTTAACAGGAATATCCAATATTTTTTCACTGACCGAAGTTAATTTAGATATTAAAAATGCCAAACATATAAGTATAATAAAAAATGGACTTAAGCAATATTTCGAAAATCATTAAGAAAATCAATCGTCTTTACGAAATTGTAGAGAACATTGGTGAAGCCAGCCAAACGGAAAAAGACCTCCTCAAAGCCTATATTGTAGACTTATACGAGTCGGTTGTTATCAGCCCTGACGATAAAGACCTTGAGAGAGAGGAAATGCTGAAAAAAATTAAGAAACAGAGGAAAGCGGAAAAGAAGCTAAAAAAACTACTTGGCAAGGAGGTGGAAAAAGTTGAAGTCAAAGAGAAAGAAAACATTTATGAAGAGCCTAAGGTAAATGGTGAAGACCAAAACAAAGAGGAGAAAGCTGAAATTGTGAAAATTGCAGAGACTGTTCCTCCAGAATTAGTTGAGCTTTTTAAATTTGAAAAAGTAACCGAACTCTCGGATAAACTCAGTCAGAAACCTGTGCCGGATCTAAAAAAGGCGATGGGAATCAATGAACGAATCTTCACTATTAATGAATTATTTGGAGGAGATAAGGATGAATTTGAAAATTTATTGACTGCACTAAACGGTTTGGAAAATTTCGATCAGGCTAAAGATGTGTTAATGAACAGTGTTGCAAAAAAATATTTGTGGCAAAAAGAAGATAAACAGAATAAGGCCAGGAATTTTATAAAATTGGTTCAAAGAAGATATAATTAGGATATTTTGGAGAAGTCTGCAAAGAAATTTTTTTCGGCTCTTAAATTCAGCACATTTTTAATAGTGGTGATCTGGATTGTACATGTCTGGACGCAAGCCACAGGAATCAGCTTATCACGATATGGTGTTTTTCCCCGGGAACCTGATGGATTGATAGGTATACTTACAGCTCCACTCGTCCATGGATCGTGGGAACACCTGATTTCCAATTCAGCGCCTTTATTTGTGACAGCCACCATGATATCCTTCTTCTATAAACGTGTTGCCATTCCTTCTTTTTTCTTTATATATCTGTTAACAGGAGCCTCAGTGTGGCTTTTTGGACGTTCCGTTTATCATATCGGTGCAAGTGGTGTCGTATACGGCCTTGTGGCATTCATATTCTGGAGTGGTATTTTCAGAAGGAATATAAAATCAATCATCCTTGCCTTAATAGTTATTATTCTTTATAGTGGCTACCTGGGTGGCATACTACCCCTGAAGGAAGGAATTTCATGGGAAAGTCACTTGATGGGAGGAATTGTCGGAATCATTGTTGCCTATATTTTCAAAGGAATGATTGAAAAAGATGAACATAAGACTGATCCCTGGGCAGATGAAGAAAATGAAGAGAAACAATACTATTTACCGAGGGATACTTTCGAAAAGACCAAATTGGAAAGGGAAATGGAACGGGAAAGTGATTTTTTAAGTTTGGATTGATTTTAATGCAGCCCTGACGGAGCCTTCTTTAAGCAGGATTGTTTTCGCAGAATGATAATCCAATTCGGTTTTTTCCATTATCATTTTTGTTCCCCTGTCTACTAATTTATTGTTACTCAGTTGCATATCCACCATTTTATTGTCTTCTACCCGGCCTAATTTAATCATCACAGAGGTACTGATCATATTCAGGATGAGTTTTTGTGCAGTACCTGCTTTCATTCTTGTACTACCAGTCACAAATTCAGGACCTACAGGACAAACAACAGGAAAGTCAGAAACTTCAATTAAAGGACTTCCCGGGTTGCAGGTGATACATGCTGTCAGTATTTTTCTTTTACGGCATTCCAGTAATCCTCCAATAACATATGGTGTGGTTCCTGAGGCAGCAATTCCAATCACAAAGTCGTCATCATTTACAAGGTATTCATCCAGGTCTTTGATTGCCTGGGATTTATCATCCTCGGCAAACTCGATTGCTTTCCTGATGGCTGAGTCTCCTCCGGCAATCAATCCAATAACCCATTCATGAGGAACACCAAAAGTCGGAGGGCATTCTGATGCATCTACAATGCCTAATCTTCCACTTGTACCGGAGCCTATATAAAAAAGCCTTCCACCAGCTGACATTTTATTTACCACTGTCCTTACAAGAGGTTCTACCTGGTGTATGACTTTTAAAACAGATGTTGCTACCGTCTGATCTTCCTTGTTTATATTGGTCAATAACTCTTTGATGGTCATTTTTTCCAGGTGCCTGTACCTGGATTCCATTTCAGTTATTTTTTGAATAGCCATCCCTAAAATTAATTTAAATTCTCACGCTTCTGAGAAATAAGCCACAAGCCAAGGAATGTAATCATGCCATTAATTGCCAGAATAAAAAAGCCAAAACTTAATCCATTAAACCATGATACAGAATTGGTGTCAATTATAAATGCCAGCAATGGTGAAAGCAAGACAACGATCCATACCCATTTGTCCCTGACTATTCGATTAGTCAGAATCCCAAATCCAAAAAGACCTAAAAGAGGGCCATATGTGTATCCAGCTGCCTTAAACAGGCCATTAATCACTGCATCATTGTTTAATATATTGAAAATGATGATCACCATAAAAAGTAATACAGTAAATCCAATATGTACTTTAAGTTTCACAGACTTCTTTGAAGATTCCGACATAGGTTTTTCTTCAAACCCCAGGAAATCAATACAAAAAGAGGTCGTTAATGAAGTAAGCGCTGAATCTGCACTGGAGTATGCTGCGGCGATCAAGCCGACAACAAATACAATCCCAATCGTCGGAGATAGATGGTTTAAAGCGATCAAAGGGAAAAGCTGATCTGTCTTGGCAGGGATTTCAATACCCTCTGTCCAGGCAAAAATATAAAGGATAGCGCCCAGACTTAAAAAAAGAACGTTGGCAAAAACAAGAACAATACTAAATAGATATATATTCTTCTGTGCATCTCTCAGATTCCTGCATGTTAGATTCTTTTGCATCATATCCTGGTCAAGTCCTGTCATTACAATCGCTATCAAGGCCCCGCTAAGAAATTGTTTGAAGAAATTATTCGGGTCTTCCCAGCCATTTTCAAAAAAGAAAAGCCGACCTAATCCCTCTTGTTTTATTCGTTGCCCAAGATTGAAAACTGAAAGATCCAATGCTGAAGCAATTGTGTAAATAGTAAGTCCAACTGCAGCCAGCATTGTGATAGTTTGAATCGTATCCGTCCATACTATCGTTTTAATTCCTCCCTTGAATGTATACACCCAGATTAATACCAAAGTAATGAGTACAGTAAACTCAAAGGATATTCCAAAAGGCGCAAGTACAAAGGGATGAAGCACTATCGCAACCAGATATAATCTGAACGAAGCACCTATAACCCTGGAAATAATGAAGTAAAATGCACCCATTTTATAGGATACAAATCCAAATCGGTTCCGGAGGTAACCATAAATAGTTGTCAGGCGGTACTTGTAATAGATTGGCATTAATACAAGTGCAATAACAAGATACCCCAGCAAATAACCAAAAACCATCTGCATATAGGCAAATGCCTGGTTTGCACCACCCGCACCTACAACACCAGGAATAGAAATAAAGGTGACACCTGAAAGTGATGCCCCAATCATTCCAATGGCCACAAGGATCCACGAAGACTGTTTTTTTGCTGTAAAAAAAGTCTGGGTATCAGCACCTTTACCTGTTATATAGGAAATAATATACAGCAGGGAAAAGTAAACTATAATAGTAATCAATAATATTCCAGGGGAAATGCCTAATTGATCCATCAAGATATTTATGGTTTTCCTGCTGTCAAGATATCAAAATAAACCTGTTTCCACCCTTCCCATCCATGAAGCTCAGAGAATGAACTGTTATGCCATATTATAGTACACTCCCCATTGACCTTTTTAACATTATCTATAATCTTCCTGGCTTCTTCAATGGCTTCTTCAGGATCTAATCCCATATAGTTCTTAAGGCTAACATCCATAAGCTGGAAAGGATGAACAACGAGGGAAGTACATTCTTCGTTTTCAAGATCATACCAATTAAATGGAAGACTGGTTCCAGCTCTGAAACCAATAGTTTCAGGGTAACCCATTGAATAATCATTCTCTATTCCTGCTTTGATCAAAGCTCTGTAGGTTTCAGGAATATTCAATAAGATGTAATGCTGTCTCGAATCGGTAACATTTCGGGATATCATAGATTCAAGAAGTTTTATTTCTACACCAAGTTGCTCTTCATTTCTTCCTGATTTATAAGATGGATGAATTCCAACAGGATACTTGTCTGCATACCTTTGAACCCTGTAGATAAATTCCCTATTCTCAGGAGGTAATGATTTGTCAAATTTTGAACGTCTTGAACATAGAATAAACAACTTTAATTCCAGTCCGATTGATTTATGAAACTCGAAAATATCATTGAATGTATCAAAAGGGTCTATTGACCTGAACCTCTCAGTAACACTTTTTAATTTCAGTTTAATCAGGTCTCTGATAAATGAACCCAAGCCTATCGTTAATGATTTATGTTTGTATGCAAAGAAATGATCAATATCGAGGGTCGAGTTGAAACTATATTTATATCCTGCTTTCAAATCAATATTGTAATAGCTATTAATAATTTCAAGGAAACTCAGTAGCCAATAATCAACAACAGGCTCTCCAAGGATTTTTTTTATTGCAAGTATACTGTTTGATGATTTAAATCTTCCATGCTCATCGAGATCGGTAGAATGATATTCCTCTGCCCTCGAAAGCAAATAAAATATAGCCGAGAACATATCAAAATTGAATGAGTCATCAGAATAATTCAATTCCCTGCCAAAATCTTCAAAGGAGCTTATATCTCTGCCGTCTTCAAGGCAATTAGCTATTGGCATTTTCAAGCAATTATTCAGGGGTAAGGAACTATAGTTTATTCCAATAGTATTCCTTGTAGTATCCAGGTGATCTGATACGCAAATACTATCCAGTTCTATTGTTTGAAACGATTGGGAGATAAATGTCGATACATAATTTAATCGACTGGTTTTTTGATCTGTATATATGATTATTTTACTCAATATGATCAATGTATGGATAGGTGATTCTGCTCAAAAATAAACCTTCGGCCGGAACTGACCAAGGTCTTGATAATCTTTGTTGCTTTTCGAGGCAGGTTTGCACTTCCTGAAGAGATATCTTATTATTTGCTACATTGATACACATGCCTACTATAAGTCTCACCATACCTCTTAAAAACCGGTTAGCGGCAATATTATACTTTAATGAATGATCATTTATTAGTTCCCAACTGGATTCAAAAATCTTGCATTCAAATGTTTCTACATCTGAATTACTTTTACAAAAGGGATAAAAAGAGCTATGTTGCTTTACAAGGTCAGCTGCTTCTCCAAGAAGCGTGAAATCGGGCTTTCCTGATTGATCATAGTTATAATATAATCCTGTTTTAAATGGATCTTTCTTGAAAGAAATAAAATATTCATAAGATCTTCTTTGAGCATCAAACCTGGCATGTGCGTCATCATCTACATGAATAATACGATGAACAGCAATATCTCTGCCTACCATCATATTCAATTTGTGTGATAGATCTTTGGATGAAAATCTATCTACAGGCAAGTCTACATGGAAAAAATACTGGCTTGCATGAACACCAGCATCTGTTCTCCCGCATCCCACAATAGAAATTTGAGTATTGCATAAGCGGGATAAGTTGCTTTCAAAGACCTCTTGAATTGTAATTGCGTTATCCTGTCTTTGCCAACCAGCAAAAGAAGTTCCTTTATAGGATATTTCAATAAAAAACCGTGACATAGATTGGTCAGATTTAATATGTTTCAATATTCAGCTATCTAAAAAATAACTTTCAATACTATCGATAATAAAGTTCTTTTTCAAAAGAAAAAGGCTGTTCATTGTCATGAACAGCCTCAATTGATAATAAACCTATATAATTATTCAATCACAAATAATTATTTCTTATGCTCATCAAGGTTAAAAAAAAGGCTGACCAATCTCCATTGACCAGCCTCAATTGATAATAAACCAAAATGATTACTCAATCAACATCATATGTTGAGTTGCTGTGTGCTCTTTACTCTCTAATTTGTAATAGATCATTCCGTTTGCTCCAAGGTCACTTCTGTTCACTCGTACTTCATTGTATCCTTTCTCACTGTCTTTTTCTATCACACTCAATACTCTTCCTGTGACATCATAGAAACTGATCGTTACTTCTCCGTTTTCAGGTAGATCGTACCCAATCACTGTATATTCTGTAAATGGATTTGGCTGGTTCTGATATAGAGCAAACATTGCCTCTCCATCTGCATTTCTCATATTGAGGTCCACTACTTCCAGTGATTCGCCTACATATGCTTCTGCTTTTGTAATGCCTGAATTGATACCTATCATATCAGATACCTGGCCACTCTCAGTTGCTTTAAGAACCATTGTGAAGATCTCTCCATTCTTGTTCAATGCATCAAGGCTGTTGTAACTCATAGTCATTTTCTCTCCAAATACAGCTACATTTCCTTCCGTGATGTTATTTCCTATGACTTCTACCAGTTCCATACCATTCAGATCCATTGTAAACTGGAATCCAAATAATGCATCATCACCGCTTGTCATAACTACTTCAACTACTTCACCAGCTTTTACCTCACCATCAGCATATGTCAGTTCAAGAACATTGCTGCTCTTTTCAGATACATTTTGGTTGTAATTAGCCCTTACACTGCCATCTACATCTC
>JABDPK010000110.1 GCA_013042795.1 Saprospiraceae bacterium
TTTCATACTGCTCCTTTTCCATATAGTTTTTCATATTCCCAAACTTACTGGCATAATCACTTGGAATGGTTTCCGAAACTACAAACCTGAGTTTTTTGATATGGTTAGTGAGTTCCTGAATTATTTCCTTCTCATTTTCATCAAGGTCATTATCAGCGATGTTTCCGGCCACCCTGACAATCCATCCCGGGATAGTGAAAGCTATGGATTCGCCTTTGTCCCTGATATGACTGATCATTTTATCCGGGCTTATCGTTTGACCTGGTAATTGTCCTGCAAGGATAAATAATGAAAAGAGTAGAACAGGAATTGATCGAATGTTTTTCATAGGTTTTGATTTAATAGTGGAGGAAAAGAAAAGGTCCATTGGACCTATTCTTCTTTATCTAATTTCATCAGATGCTCTGTACCATTGATGCTCATGTTTTTTGCCAGTTTACCTATCTTGTTAAGATTGATTTTACCAACAAAACTCATCAGAACAAATTCATCATCACCGCCAACCAATAATAGCAATTCATTGACGATGTCTCCATTTTGCTGATCCTTGACAAGGAATTGGACATTCTGACCCTGGTCACGCACGGTCATCAGTTCTTCGTATTCCTTGGTATTGATCTTTTTTAGTGCTTCCTTATAGAAATTGTTCGGGTCAGTATCTGTGGTTAAGATTTTCAGACCTTCAATTTCTTTGAGCATCTCAACGACTTCTTCGTCAACGTTTTCTTCAGCAACTTTCACTGCCATTTCAAACATCTTGGGACTGATATAGACCATTGTAAATCGTTCGTCGTCTTTGTATTGGTTGAAATATTTGTCAATAGCGTTTTTTTGTCCGCTGACAGATCCGACAAAGCAGATCAAAATAAATGCAACTAGGATATTTCTCATTTTTATAAAGTTTTAAATGTGTACAAATAATAATTAAGGATTAATTGAAATCAAATACAGCTGTTTTTTCTAAATTTTTTAAATGCTTGTTAATTGGTTCAGAGCCCTTTTCGTATTTCTGAGTCAGGAATCCGAGGGCTTCCATTGTAATTGCAAGAGCTTCATCCGGATCCTGCAATTCAGTGTATTTGTATTTGTATGTGGTTGATCCTGTATCAAATAAATAAATGGAAACAGCGAGTAAAACGGCTACAGATGCGGCCATAGTCATTAATCGTGGCCAGAGAAACCTTGTCTTCGTTTTCTTTTCATCTTTAATAAAGCTGAAGTCAAGTTCCTCATCAAATGTAATCTCTCTTTCGTTGTTCATATATTGAAATAATGCGCTTATTTCCTTGTGTTCCGGAGAAACCTGGTCAGAATTGAAATATTCCCTGATCTCCGCTTCTTCCTGAAGGCTCGTCTCACCATCCCAGTACTTATTCAATATTTTTTCTAGATGAGTATTCATAGTACTCTGTTTTTAAAATGTTCTTTTAATCTTGTTCGTGCCCGATGCAGGTAGACCTTGACCTTTCCTATTGTAAATCCTGTCATTTCACTTATTTCTTTGTAAGTGTATCCTTCGATATCACGAAGATGAATGACTGTCCTGTGATTTTCAGGTAGGGCCTCGATCATCTTACGCACCCTGTTGTAAGCTTCTTTTGCTACATATTGTCTTTCAGGACCTGCTGACTTTGACTCAATATTGAAGTGGTTGTCGATATCTGTTGTTTCGATTTTTCTCGATCTGTATTTATCGATCGCCACATTTCGGGTCATTGTCATCATATAGGCTTCTTTATTGTCAACATCTGCCAAAAGTGCTCTTTTCGTCCATATTTTGATCATGGCATCCTGAATAACATCTCTTGCATCTTCCGGATCTTTGACGATTCGTAAAGCCAGTCGGTACATCTTATCTTTGATGCCTTGTATGATATGGTTGAATTCTTGCACCTGCATTACAATATCTAGGACGGGAATTAAATTAATAATGTTACAGGATAATTAATTTTACCTTGAATAAATATTTCCTGCATCTTGTTTTATCAGGAAGTAGCGTTTGTTTACTACAGGAAGTTAGTGGGCAGGTTTAGGACTCAGTGATGATTTCTAATCTATTAATTATCAGCTTAATGAGACTTTTAAAGATGAAATTGCTTTGAAAAAGATAGACAAATTGGTATTGATGGACTTTGTTCCACCATATCTGCTTGCATTTTTTGTGGCAGAGTTTGTCCTTGTGATGCAGTTTCTGTGGAAATATATTGATGTCATCATCGGAAAAGGCGTATCCCTTGGCATATTGCTGGAGCTGATCTTCTATTGGTCGGTTAGGATCATTCCCGAATCATTACCCGTTTCCATTTTGATTGCAGCTGTAATGGTTTTTGGAAACCTCGGTGAAAAGTATGAGTTGTCAAGTATGAAATCTGCAGGTATTTCTTTGACAAGAATTATGGGAATGGGTATTCTTATTGCCATTTTAACCACAATGTTTTCTTTGTTTGCCAGTAATTATCTCAAGCCGCGGGCCAATTATAAATTCATTTATCGGTACAATGCTATTAAAAGACAAAAACCAGCATTGAGTATCGAAGAAGGGATTTTCAATACCGATTTTAAGAATGTGGTTATACGGGTTGGTCAAAAAGGAAAGGATGGTCAATCGATTGGAGATATCCTGGTCTATGATCATGCCGTGGAGGATAAAAGAGATATCAATATGTTGCTTGCACGCAAAGGAAGGATGTATGCACAAGAAAACGAGGACTTTTTTATCATGGAACTTGAAGATGGGGAACAATATCGGGAGCTAAAGCAAAACAATTCCAAGACAAGCAAAAAAGTCAAGCCGATGATCAGGACCAAATTTGACTCCTGGACTAAAATCTTCGATTTGTCCGAGTTTGACCTGGAAGCTCAAAATGTCAATTTGACACGAAAAAAATATGATTTACTGAATTCATACCAGTTATTGCAGGCAGTTGATTCGTTCAACAGGGAGATCGCAGAAAATAAATACCAGAACCTGAATAATTTCAGCGATATCCTTCAATTCGATGTATACGAAGCTATTGATAAAGCTGATAATGAAAAAAGTTCTTTACCCAAGCATGTAAAAGAAGCGATCAAGAGTAAGGATAAAATTGTCAAAGCAAATAGTAAACCTGTTAAAAGATTAAACAGGGCACCTGCCCAGTTACCGGAGGATTCACTGGCAGGAATGCACACAATTGCATCTTCATTCAAGCCTCACAGCTTGAAAACAATCCTGACTTCTGTTAAACATCTATCTCAAAGGAACCAGGATAAGATTGTGAAATCAGACAGAATGAAAGATACCTTGAAACATAGCCGGGCACTTTATGTCCTTAGGTTGCACCAGCAACACAGCTGGGCATTCATTTGTATCATATTCCTGTTTATTGGAGCTTCACTAGGAAGTATTGTGAAAAAGGGAGGATATGGTTATCCTTTATTGATCGCCATTGTCTTCTTTATGCTTTTCATCATTTTTAATATTATGGGAGAAAAGCTGACCAAAGGAGGCACTATGGAACCCGTCTTAGGTGCCTGGTTGCCTTATTTCTTCATGCTGCCGATCGCCGTTTTATTGACTTTTAAGGCACTCAATGATTCCGATTTTTCGTGGCTAAGTACCAAAATCAATCTGGTCAGGCATCGGTTTTTCCCGGATAAGGAATGATACCCCGTCAACTTTTGTATCAGGGCTGATATCTTCTACAGGGCGGTTCAAAAGTCTGGCCTTGATTTTATTAATAGTATGTTCTACTTCGGATCTTCTGATACCAATATTAATAACAGGGTTTGCGTCCAGGGTTTTATCCCTGATATTGATGTTTAAATACTTAAGCTCATTCATAAGTTGCCCCATCACGGCGTAGTCAAAGCTTATATCTATGATCTCTTCATGATATTTTGTTATTATCACGTTATTGGCAATCGCATCTTTAGCGGCTTCTTTATAAGCGTTTATCAATCCGGACGTTCCTAATTTTGTGCCACCAAAGTACCTGACTACAATACAGCTTGCATTTACAATCCCGGAGCTTAGGAGCTGGTTATAGATAGGTTTTCCCGCCGTACCTCCGGGTTCACCATCATCAGAATACCTGAATTGGTTCTCATCTATTAATTTGTAGGCAAAGCAATGGTGACGTGCTTTAAAATGCAGGGATTTAACTTTTTCAAGTGATTCTGAGAAATGCGTGGGCGACTGACAAGGATGCAAATAAGCAATAAACTTAGATCCCCTGTCCTTAAACAGACCTTCAGAACTCTTTTCAATCGTCAGGTATTTATCAGGATCCTTTGTCATATTATTGAGATATAAGTACTACAGCCAGCAAGGCAAACACCAATCCGGCAATATTGAACTTGTTTAAATATTCTTTAAAATATATCAAACCGATCAAAGTTGTCAATGCCAAAACAGCCACATTATTTACTGGAAAGAGAACGGAACCTTCCCATCCAATTTCAAGAGCTTTAACCAGGAGATAGATCGTAAAAAAATTTGGTATGCCTAAGATTATGCCTGCAGCTATATCTCTTAAAGCAAAGAATCCTTTTCGGAAGAGAAGCATAAAAAGTAAGCCCCATATTCCTGAAAGCAGAAATAGGATACTCACAAAATCAAGGCTTGCCCCGGTAACCAGATTATGTTGTTCGACATAGAAGAGGGTGAGTTCTATGGTCCCGTTGCCAAAAAGTACAAGGAAGGGGAGATACCAGAAATGTTTAAGAGCACTCAGGTCCTGTGAACTGTTTTTCTCGGGAATATTGATGAGTACGACGGCTGCAATAGCCATTATCAATGCCATGGATTTCAGGAAACTATGACTTTCGCCAAAAAGAAAAAGTCCTACTGCCACCGGAAAAATCAGGGAAAGTCGTTGGCAAATACTGGTGATAATCAATCCGATCTTCTGAATAGAAAAGGCACCAACGTTAAAAAAGACAATAAAAAGGAAACTCAGGAATAGGGCATATGGAAACCATGATTCTCCAATCATTGTGGTTTTAACCGGTGAGTATCCCATAATTAAAACGCCCATAAAGTAGGCCGTAAAATAATTCGCAATAATGGCTTGCAGGTTTCGCACTTTGTATTTAGGAAAAAGACGAAACAATGAGACCAGGAATACATTACATAATATGAGGGTTGTAATTAACAGATCGTTTGATTTTGATTATTGAAATATTAAAGTTAGTCAACTAAATATTGACCACCTTTGGAAGGTGTTATTAGAAGGTCAATAATGTATATTTGCCAAAAATAATTTCATTGAAAAAAACGAATATCCAATATCAGGAGGTTATATCCAAAGCAAAGGAAATATTTGTTTTAAAAACGAAGGATTATGGGACTGCATGGAGAATTCTCAGGCCTTCATCCCTGACCGATCAGATATTCATCAAGGCGTCGAGAATCAGATCCATCCAGGAAAAGAAGGCCATGCAGATCAACGAAAGTATCGAAGGCGAATTCCTGGCAATCATCAACTATTGCGTGATGGCGATGATCCAGCTTGAAAAAAGTGTTGTGGATGGCAACTATGATATGGATGAAGAGACGCTTTTTGAAGAATACGACATAAAGGTTGCTGAAACCAAAGCCTTGATGGAGAAGAAAAATCATGATTATGGAGAAGCATGGAGAGATATGCGCATTTCCAGCATGACCGATCTGATTTTAATGAAATTATTGAGAATTAAACAAATTGAAGAGAACGAAGGAAAAACCCTGATTTCTGAAGGCCTTGATGCCAACTACCAGGATATGCTGAATTACGCTGTTTTTGCTTTGATTTTAAAATATGAAAGAGATAATTAAGAGATGACTATAATTAGTTTATGTATTAACATAGGTATTGTTGCTTTAATTGTAACTGCCGTTATAGGATTTATCATGAAAGGTCACAAATCATGGATCATGACCTTTTTACAGAATTTTTGCGGGATACTTTTCCTTTTTTCCGGATGGGTGAAAGCAGTAGATCCCTTAGGTACAGCTTATAAAATGGAGCAGTATTTTGCTGAATTTCATTATACTTTCGAAGGTACCTGGTTTGGGTTTATTGCACCTATATTTCCGGTCTTTGCCAAACAAGCTATATTGTTTTCCCTGGCCATGATTATCTTTGAAATGGTCCTGGGACTTATGTTATTGCTGGGTTCCAAACCGAAATTTACAAGTTGGGCATTTATCCTCCTGATTGTCTTTTTTGGATTCCTGACCGGGTTCACTTACCTGACAGGATATGTGCCAGAGGGCGTCAATTTTTTCAGTTTTGGGAAATGGGGCGAATACAATTCCAATAATATGAAAGTAACCGACTGCGGTTGCTTCGGTGACTTTATTAAACTGGAACCCAAAACTTCATTTTTTAAGGATGTATTCCTGATGTTCCCGGCATTGTATTTTATATTCAGACATAAGGATATGCACCAGTTGTTTACAAAAGGGACACGCAGTGCGATCCTGTGGGTTTTCACTGCTGTGCTTGTTTACTATTGCCTGGCAAACTATAAATGGAATATCCCGCATGCTGATTTCAGACCATTTAAACAAGGTGTTGATATCAGGGCACAGTTCCAGGCTGAAAATGATGCCATGGCTGCTGTAGAGATTACAGACTGGAAATTGAAGCATAATGAAACAGGTGAGGAAATCATCCTTCCCAACGATGAATATCTGGGTAATTACAAAAAGTATAAAGGTGTCTATTCCGTTATAGACCAAATCAAAGATGAACCTGCGATACCGATTACAAAGATTAGCGATTTTGAACTGACTGATCTTGACGGCAATGATATTACAGAAGAATTCCTGAACAATCAGGATGCTCATTTTCTAATCGTCAATCATAAATTGAAAGCTTCTCCGGTGAGGAAGACAAAAACTCTGAGAGATACAATATTCAGTTTGGATACAGTAGTCGTTTTCAGCACAGAAACCAATGTTTCTGATACTGCAGTAGTTCGGAATGTAAAAGATATCGTAGAGAAGGAAGAAAAGTATCTTGAACAAGTCTGGAAGCAGGCCTACTTAAAAACACATATTGAAGATTTGAAGCCATTCACGGATGCGGCAAAAACCAATGGCAATAAAGTACTTATGGTCGTAGGTGGTGCGGATAAGGAATCCATTCTTCAATTGGATAAAGATGCCGGCCTGGGAATTGATTATGGTATGGCAGATGACATTTTACTGAAGACGATCGTCCGGTCTAACCCGGGCGTAGTATTGATGAAAGACGGAAAAATACTAAATAAGTGGCATATCAATAAGTTGCCTTCGTTTGAGAAGGTGAAGGCTGATTACCTTAAATAAGCTTAATTGTCAGCTGAGCACCTAAAATTTAGATGGCAGGCTATTTATAAA
>JABDPK010000111.1 GCA_013042795.1 Saprospiraceae bacterium
CTTCATAATGAACAGAACGTTTAAAATTGGAAAGGTCAATCGGTCTTTCTTTCAGTGTATCAAATTCCTGGCTGGAGATGAAATCATTCTTGACCATTTGATTCAATACCACATTACGTCTTTTCAAAGCATTTTCAGGGTACTTTTTCGGATTGTATGTCCAGGGATTTTTTAACATCCCGATCAGGATCGCTGCTTCATCCATGGTTAAATCTTTCTGGTCTTTTCCAAAATAAGTACGTGATGCAGAACTGACCCCGAAAGATGAATAAATGAATTCAAATTTATTCAGATACATGGCAATAATCTCTTCTTTGGTATACCGCTTTTCAAATTCGACAGCGATAACCCATTCCTTCATTTTTTGCCATACACGCTTTACAAATGACCTGCTCGTTTTTGTAAAAAACTGCTTTGCCAATTGTTGTGTAATCGTACTCGCTCCACCTCTTTTCCCCAGAAAGAGGACAGCTCTTAAAGTACCTTTTGCATCAATGCCGCTGTGATTAAAAAATCTTTCATCTTCTGTTGCGATTAATGCATCAATAAGGTAGGGATTGAGTTCTTCAAAAGTCAGCAGATCACGATTTTTGGAATAATATCGACCGAGTTCCGATAAATCATCGGCATAAATGATTGAGGCTTGTTCGTAATCCGGGTTTTCAAGTTCTTCCGTGTCAGGCATCTTTGTAAATGATACAAGCACAAACATGGCGGCAAACAGAAACAGGCCGGTAACAAGAAGTAACCAGCTCCATTTTATGATGGTTAAATAAATATCTTTCTGTTCTTTCTTCTTCGACATAAATCAATTACATATTATACAAAATTATAATATATTAATCGTAATACTTAATAAAGCAAAACTTAATATCTCAGTGCGGACTTCGGACCTATGGATCGGATTATCATAATAACTGAGCCAAATGCTATATTATTTCATACAGGATGCTGATTTTTAAAGTGGAATTCCAGTATTACCATGATGGATCACATATTAAGGAAGTATTTTAAGTATAGGCAGAAACAAATGGATCATGTTGCTGCTCATCCATTCAAATACCAGAACAGCATTCTTCGTCGAATTATCAGGAATAACAGCAAGACTAAATTTGGTGTTGAACACGGTTTGTCAAAAATTAAAAGTCATGCAGATTATACATCCGGCATTCCTGTAAGATCTTACGAGGAATTATTCCCATACATCCAATCCATGCTTGAAGGTCAACAAAATATCCTTTGTGCTGATCCTGTATACTGGTTTGCCAAATCTTCAGGAACAAGCAATAACAGGAGTAAGTATATACCCGTTAGCGCAAAGTACCTGAAAAAAGGTCATCTGAAATGTGCCTGGGATGCGGCTGGTATGATTTACAATGAAGATAAACGCGCTAAATTGTTTAAAGACAGGTCATTGATTATGGGTGGAAGTATTGAAAAGATAAATAATAAGATCAATGCCGGAGATATTTCTGCGATCATTCTCCACCATTTCCCCCCGATTGGAAGACGGTTTTATACGCCTGATTTTGAAACTGCTTTAATGTCAGACTGGGAGGAAAAAATCAAAAGGATGGCATCCGTTACATCCATGCAAAATGTCACGCTGCTTGCCGGGGTGCCCACCTGGACCATTGTTTTATTGCATGAAATTCTTAAACAGACAGGTAAAGAAAACATTTCTGAAGTATGGCCAAACCTGCGATCATACCTCCATGGTGGTGTGCATTTTGAACCATACAAAGACATATTCAGGGAACTTATTCCAGATGAAAACGTGATATATCGTGAAGTTTTCAATGCCTCTGAAGGATATTTTTCCATACAGAATGAAAAAGACCAGGATGGCATGCTCCTGTTATGCGATCATGAAATCTTTTATGAATTTATTCCTGAAAGTGATATATCCACTTCCTCTCCTGTTGTTCTTTCATTGTCGCAAGTTAATTTAGATACAAATTACGCTATGGTCATATCCAATACATCTGGCCTGTACAGATACCTGCTTGGTGAC
>JABDPK010000081.1 GCA_013042795.1 Saprospiraceae bacterium
CGATTAAAATAAACCCTAGAGCTGTCAATACAGAAGAATAAACAAACAGGTTGATTTGTAAATCTTTGATATAATCTATAACGTAGATCATTAAAGGAACCACCCCGATGAGAATAAATGAAGTATAAGTGGCAAGACCAATTCTCCATGGAGATTTATCATTTTCGAGCATGCCCAATTCCTCTTTCATCATGACATCCACCCATCTGTCTTTGTCACTTGTAATCACATCGATGATCTTTTCCAGCAATTCGTCTTTGAATCCTTTGGCTGTGAAGATTTCCCTGACTTCCTCCACTTCAGATTCACGCATATTTTCAATTTCCCAGTACTCTTTTTCCTTGTATTTTTTAAAATTATCGCTTTCTGATTTTGCGGAGAGGTAGGCGCCAATAGACATCGCAAAACCATCAGCCAGGAGGTTGGCAAAACCGAGTATGATAATAATGATACTGTCAAGGCCAGCTCCAACTGCTCCTGCAACGACGGCAAATGTTGTTACACAACCATCTATGCCGCCATAGACAAATTCACCCAAGTATGTTTCCATACCGCGGGATGACATTATTTTTTTGTTGGTTTTGTCCGTCATTCCAGGATTAATTTACAACATTGAAAAGGCCTGATTATATTTGACAGTGCCTTTAATATCTTCAAGTATGCCTTCTTTTAGTTCAAGAACCATGAATGCCTCAGAAGGTACATCAAATGGTGCTTTTATGCAATATGGTCTGGCTTCCGTAAATCCAAATTTTGGGTAGTAAGCGGCATGTCCAAGAACAATTATGGATTCATATCCCAGCTCTTTCGCTTTGGCAATCGTCGACTTAACAAGTATAGATCCAATTCCCTTTTTTTGAAATGCGGGATCAACAGCCATAGGAACCAATGCAATGGATTGGAAAGCATTTCCTTCATCGTTAATGATCCTGATTTTTGAATAAACAATAGAGCCAACAATGTTTTGGTTAACTTCCGCTACCATGGTCAATTCCGGGATAAAGGAATCACTTTGTCTCAATAATTTCACAAGTCTGGATTCATCTTCCTGCTCAAATGCCCGAACTAAAACATCTGAGACGGCCTCGAAGTCTCCATCTTTTTCATTGCGGATGATTAATGAATGATCCATATAGAAATATACTTAATTTCTGTAAGCTGAAATAATTCTTTGTCTCAGTTTGTCTTTGGTCTCATTATCAGTAAACGCATGATTAATGGCTTCAAGGTTACATTTAAGGAAGTCTTCTTTACTCCAGTTAAAAACTTTTGAGAGAATAGCATATTCAGAGGCCAAGTCGTTATTCATTAAAGCGCGTGCGTCTGTATTTATGCTCAATGACACATCCTGTTTGAATAAGCTGTCAATAGGATGATTTTCAATCTTATCCACAATATTTATAATCACATTACTAACCGGACAGACTTCGAGATGGATGTTCTTGTCTTTTAAATACTGAATAAGCCTTGGGTCTTCAATGCTTCTGACTCCATGACCAATCCTTGACGGATGAAAATGATCCAGGGTTTCCCACACACTCTCCGGACCTTTGGCTTCACCTGCATGGGCTGTACAAGGTATGTTCTCTCTATTTGCAAAATCGAACGCTTTGATATGATTATCAATAGGGTGACCGGCTTCATCTGCAGCTATATCAAAGCCTACAATGATGTCGTCCATGTGTTTTTTAACCAGTTTCACTGTCTCCATACTCTGAGCTTTACTGAAATGTCTCAAGGTGCAAAGTATGAGTGATGCCTTAACTCCTGTCAGTTCTGAACCTTCCCTGATCGCATTTCTGGCTGTTTCGACGACGGTCTCCGAATCCAGATCTTGTTCCAAATGCTGGAGTGGTGCAAATCTCAATTCTGCATAAATGACATTATCACTTTTAAGTTGCTGAAACAAGTCAAGTATGACCAGGCGGATATTTTTTGCAGATTGCATTAACCTGACACCGCTGTATGCACGGTGAAGATAGTCAGCCAGATCTGTGCATTTAGAAGGGAAGAGGTAATGGGATCTGTATTCTTCCAAACTGATATCAGGACGTATGGCTTTGACAACATCGTAACTGAGTGAACAGTCCAGATGCAGATGGAGTTCGATTTTTGGGAATGTTGTATAGTCTACCATTTCTGCAGATTATAGTTTGGGAATTCCCCTGGTTTCTTTTTTGCTTTTTACAGGAAACAAACTGATGGCATAACCGCCTCCAGGCGCGCATTGTTTCGCCAGGTTTGATTTGTGGGAGACAACATATTTGCTTATGTCATAGGCTTTGGGGTTGTCTTTATAATGTGAGTCAGCCTTGTCACTATAGATCGTTGCAATGTATTTCTTATCATTGTCCAGGAAATCAAAGTTGATATAAGATGTCCTTGCTTCTTCATCATTTGTTCGTCCGACAAACCAGTTGTCTGTGCCTTTCTCTTTCCTGGCATAGGTAATATAATCCCCAGGCTCAGCTTCCAATACAATGGATTTATCCCAGTCAATCCCCACATCCTTAATAAATTGGAAAGCGTCCATATGTTGTTCATAGATTTCCGGTAGGTCAGCAGCCATTTGCAAAGGGCTGTACATCGTTACATATAGGGCTAGTTGTCTTGCAATTGTGGTTCTTGCCCATGAATCATTTTCAGGATTATGGACGGATATATCTGTTTCAAATATGCCTGGCGTATAATCCATTGGTCCTCCAATGAGCCTGGTAAATGGAAGAATAGTGGTATGATCCGGCGTATTGCCACCAAAGGCTTCAAATTCTGTTCCCCGTGCTGATTCATTGCCAATCAGGTTTGGATAAGTACGACACAGTCCAGTTGGTCGTACTGCTTCGTGGGCATTGACCATGATATTGTATTCAGCCGCTTTTTGAATGGCATAGAGGTAATGATTGACCATCCATTGCCCATAATGTTTCTCACCCCTTGGAATGATATCTCCGACATACCCGCTTTTAACAGAATTGTAGTTGTTGTCCATCATGAACTGGTAAGCCTTATCCATATGTCTTTCGTAATTTCTTGCTGATCCTGATGTTTCATGGTGCATCATTAATCGTACACCCTTACTTTTGGCATAGTCCCTGAGAATGTCTACATCGAAATCGGGATACGGCGTAAGGAAGTCAAACACAAAGTCCTTTGATTTTCCAAACCAGTCTTCCCAACCTACATTCCAACCTTCCACAAGAACCGCATCAAAACCATGTTCTGCAGCGAAGTCAATATGCCTTTTTACATGTGCAGTATTTGCAGCATGCCTTCCATTAGGTGTGGCTGACTTAAAATCTGTAACTCCGATTTTCACACTCGGAAGATCCGTGTAAGCCCATGAACTTTTACCTGTGATCAGTTCCCACCACACACCAATATACTTAACTGGTTTGATCCATGAGACATCATCATAAGCACAGGGTTCATTCAGGTTGAGGGTAATCCTCGAGTTAAGGATGTCCCTGGCATCATAACCGGCAATGACAGTTCGCCAGGGTGTCACACATGAAGTTTGCATATATGCCATATCTCCATTGGCATCAGGAGTGAGTTGTGCTTCAAAGACAAGTGAACTCTCATCAAGATCAAGATGCATACAACTATATGCCTTGAGTGCAGCTTCATGGAGATTAATATATAGACCCTCATCGGATTTGAGCATCAATGCTGTTTGAACCCCGGTTTTTGAAAATGGCGTTTGTGATGCATTTGGCCAGATGGCATCATCCATCAAAGAACTAATCTCTGATAAACGGGATTTGGTATAATTGTATTCCTGGGTATCATAATCTCCAGGTATCCAGAATGCAGTATGATCACCTGTCATGGCAAATTGGGTCTTTTCATCTGTTACAACGAAGTAATGGAGATTCTCCTGTTCCGGGAATTCATAACGGAATCCCAAACCGTCATTGAACAATCGGAACCTGATAATCATAAGCCTCGAAGGATTATCCTGGCTCAGTGTAATCTCCATTTCATTATAGTGATTCCTGATTTTGCTTTCTTCACCCCAAACCGGCACCCAGCTTTGATCGTATTCACTATAGTTGACTTCTGCGATAGTGAAGCCTTCTGCCAGTGAACCCTGTTTTTTGGTCACAAGACCCATGCTGCTCGGTTTAATGACTGCTTTTTTGTCAAGATTCAAATGGTAATAGGGTACGCCATCGATGAGTTCAAAACCAAGCGAGAATCTGTCGTCAGGTGAACTTATATTTTGAGAGAAAATAAGGGATGGAACAACGATGAGCAATGATAGTATGATGTTCTTTGTTGAAATTTTAAATGAGCTCTTTTTATTTGTAATAAAGCTTAGCGTTTTGATCATAACTGGTATATATTCTTTTTACCTGATTATATTGTTTTCTTCAAGATGTTGCTTTAAAGCAATTAAGTTAATCAAAAGTTCTACTTCTGTAGAAGGACTTTGTTCATCAACATAGCTGAATCCCCTGATTTTCTTTTTTAGAATAAATGGGTCTGTTCCGTTCTCCAGAAAATCTTCAAAAAACCTTCGTTTCATCATGTATATCGTCATGGCACTACTTCCTAGCATAGGTGATGGCTGGCTGCTTTCCGGAACACCATAGATTAAAATATTTTTAAAAGCTGATTGAATGGCATTTCGGCTGGCGAGATCTTTGGTTTCTCCATATCCGCCACTAATTATTGAGATCAGTCCCGGTTCGACAACATTATGGTTTTCAGTCCTTGTAATATATTGATGTGGTTTGCAGCCAGTCAAACTGATCAATATCAACAAAATGAACAGGGTAATATTAATCGGTTTGAATGGTGATAATTTCATCAACTGAATCTTGAACATGTTTAAGATAGTACGAGGAACATAAAACTAAAAATAATTGTCGTATTGAATTATTTAAATGAATACCTGGAATTGAAGCCTGAATTGCGTAAAAATATCCTGTGCATCGAAAGTCATACTGCTTTCACGGTAATCTTTCGAGATGAGATGGTATTCAGCAGTCAGTTTGCAATTATGCTCATGAATAAAATAATTCAATCCGATATTCAATGATTGAATTGGGTCCTGGGCTGCTTCAAAATCTGAATATGAATAGGCGGCATAAGGCATCACTTTCAATCCATCAAGATAATAACCGAATTGTCCGTAAATTGAATTTCCGGTACCTGCCCAACGGCTGATATAGTTAGGACCATAATCAAATTTTTGGAAAGCAATGTAGGTGTTGATGGATCCATTATTCACTGGAAGATCCATGAAAAAGTCAAGCGCAAAATGTTTAATATCACTATGCTCCCTTGTCTCGGTATTGAACATGCCGTTTGGATGCAGAAAGAATCCTCCGCCTATAGCAATGACTTCTTTTTTACCTAAATATGTCCCTGAATAATATGGTAACTTGATAGATTCATTATCCAGCAGATTGTATTTTATGTATCCCGTAAGTATGTTTTTCCCAACTGAAATCCCCTGTGGATCTTTTTGGGATGCACCGGTATATTCCAGGGAACTCGATGGGATGCCATCTTCGTTCCAGGCAACGCTGTAGTCCTTTCCAGCACCAAGTGGAGATGAACCCGGGGTATTCCAGGCAAATCGGTATTCAATATGACCATATCTTCCTTTTGCAAAAACACCCAGGTGACGGGCAAACTGATCTGTGATTCCGAGGCTATGCCATCCTACAAATGGACGACTTTGATCCATAGTCATAAAACTGATCGTACTGAAGTTAGCCATTCTAGTCATGCCATTCCAATAATGCAATCCGCCACCAATTGTGAATTCATTGGAAATCATAAATTGCGCCCATGCGCCATGAAGAAAAAACTGGGCACCATCTCCATTGTTACCCAATGAACTTAAAGTGTTTTCATTTAAAGAATTGAGCCCAAAGTGTGTCAGAACCAACACACGGGGTGATAATTCTGCAAAGCCGAGCATCCTGGATCGCCGAATACTGCTTGTGAATTTCATTCCTCCATTGTCTGCGAGATTTCCGGATTGTAACCAGAACTGTTGCCAGATTAAAAGTCTGAAATAGCTGTCACCTTCCTCGTTCAGGTCGATTTTGATAGGATTGAAGTATTTGGATGTTTTATCCTGGGAAAAAATCGGTTGACTGAGAAAGATCAGGCTCAAAATGATTAAGCTTAAGGACTTAAGGCTCATGATATTGATATTAGAATCATTATTGACCCCAATTTTCGTTAAATACATACCTTCTTCATATGACAAATATCAATTCGTATATTGATTAGAGTCATCAATTAAAACCAACTCCATAATTCAGGGATTATTACACTTGGGAATTACTGAAATCCTTCCAGTATCATATCTATAAAATCAATACGATTCCTGGTATCCATGCTTTTTTGAAGGTCTGTAGCCATTGGTAGAATAGAACCATTTTGATATTTTTCCCTGACCACAGATACATTGTTGTTTTTAAGAATAATCCATTGTTTTTGGGCTGCCAGATATCGGTCTTTCAGAGATATCAAATTTTGATTTTCAGAGTCTTCTGCAATCCTGGTGTTTAGCATTGAAATCAGCTCATTATGCTTTTGGTTCAGGATGCTGTCCAGGTAATTATATTCCTGTCTTGCACAAAGATTCATTTCATTTTGACTTCCATTATAGCAATCGAAGACCCTATATTTATTTTGTTCATCAGAATTCTGTACCTGATAATTTTCAGATTGTAATTTTTTGAGATCATCCTGCTGTGGTCTTGTATTGTTCTGACAGGAAATGAATAAAATGATGATGGTTGCGTATAAAAAGTAGTTCATGCCAAAATTAATTTCTCCTCCAAAAATAAGGTGTAAACAGGATCAATATTGTAAATAATTCAAGCCTTCCCAAAAGCATGAGAAATACCAGTATCCATTGTCCGGCAAGAGGCACTGCAGAGAAATTATCCATAGGACCCAATTGTCCGATCGATGGACCAACATTCCCAAGTGAAGTGGCTACTGCACCGATTGAACTTAAAATCGGTTGATCAAAATCTGAAAGAACAATAGTCATTAAGAAAGAACCTACAAGGAAAAGCATCAGGTATAGAATTAGAAATACCATGATATGCATCAAAATTCTTGGGGCTACTATCTTTCGATCAACTTTAGTCCTGATTATTGCTTTTGGGTGGAGTAGCCTCTTGATTTCCAGGAATGAGTTCTTGAAAAACACCATATGCCTGATCACTTTTATTCCACCACTCGTTGATCCTGCACATGCTCCTACAAACAACAGAACAAAGAAAAATAGTGTTATTGGAGTTGACCATGAAGTATAATCGGCTGTAACATATCCCGTTGTTGTCATTAAAGAAATGATCTGAAATGTGGATTCCCTGAATGACTGCTCCATTGGGTTACCCGTATTAAAGTAAACAACAGTTGTAACAAATACAATAAATACAATGACCAAAGAAAAATAGGTCTTGAATTCGTCACTTCTCCAGACTTTTTTAAAGTGCCCGGTAAGTCCAAAGTAAATGATCGTATAATTAATTCCTGCGCACAACATGAACAGGCTAATAGTGTATTCTATGGCGGGAGAATTAAAATATGCAATGCTGGCATTCCTGGTTGAAAAGCCCCCGGTTGCCATGGTTGTGAGGCCATGATTCAGGGCATCAAAAAAAGTCATGCCCAGCATAGAAAGAATGAAGATCAGAGTTGTTGTGAGTCCCAGGTAAATCAGCCATAATCGTTTGGCCGTCTCTTTGATTTTGGGATGAATTTTATCCGAAGTAGGACCAGGTGATTCTGCGACGAACAATTCAACCCCGCCGATACCCAATAGGGGAAATATGGCCACTGTAAGTACGATAATTCCCATGCCTCCCAGCCATTGAGTCAGTGATCGCCAGAATAAAATACCTTTTGGCAGGACTTCAACATTCTCTATAACAGTAGCTCCTGTGGTTGTAAGGCCTGAAACACTCTCAAACATAGCTCGTGTAATATCTGGCAGGGTAGAGGAAAGCAGGTAAGGCAGAGTACAGAATATTGAAATAGTAATCCAGCCAAGTGCCACAATAAGAAAGCCTTCTCTTTTTGCTATGTGTTTTTCAGCATTCCTTGTAAGCAACCATAAGACAAATCCTGTCAGGAAAGTAACCAGGCCAGCAGTTCCCATTGACATGGCGTCAGATGCGTCAAATACCAGGGATACGACCATGCTGAGGGCCATAAATCCACTCAGCATCATTAACAGGACCCCAAGGACATTGATTATGATTTTGGTGTTGATCACTATTTGAATATTTCTTCTACCTGGTGGATGGCTTCCGGTAAAGCTAGAATAATCACCTTGTCTCCAATTTCCAGCTTGAAATCCCGGGAAGGTATGATACTTTGATCCCCTCTCACAATACCTGCAATAATGGATTTTTTGGGAAAGTGCAAATCTTCAATGGTGTTGTTAATCAACCGGTTTCTTTTGTGTATCTCATATTCAATGATTTCTGCATCAACACCATGCAGGCTGGCGATGGCCTGTACTTTTCCCTTTCTTACAAAACGGAATATGTTATTGGCGGTTATCAGTTTTTTATTGATGATCGTATCGATGCCAATATTTTGTGAGATATGTGTATAATCAACATTTTCAACGAGGGCAATCGTCTTGTAAACCCCGATGTCTTCTGCCATAAGGCTACTGATAATATTTGTCTCAGAATTGGGCGTTAAAGCGATAAAGGCATCCATTTCAGCAAATCCTTCTTCCTTTAAAGCGTCGATATTTCCAGGATCTGCATTGATCACCAGGCACTTGTTTAATTGCTCTACAAATCGCTTTGCCTGTTCTTCATCTTCCATTACAATTGTTACAGAATATTTATGCTCAATCAACTGCGCTGTTTTCAAAGCGAGGGGTGTACCACCGATAATCATTACTTTTTTTATCGGCCTAAGCTGCTTACCTATAAATTTCATGGCTTCTTCGAGGAACTGGTTCTGGGTAGATATGTAAAGGTGGTCACCTTTCTTCAGAACGGTACTTTCTTCAGGGATGATGGTTTTGTAACCCCTGAGCAAGGCGATGCCGCGGAAGGTAAAATTCCTGGTCAATTCATTAACCTCTTTTATGGTATAATTCAGGATTGGACATGTAGAGTCTATGGTAAACCCCACGATTGATATCCGGCCATTTTCGAATTCAAACAGATCGGTAAAAGAGGCTCTTCTGAGCAGCCTTTCAATTTCCAGTGCGGCCAGTCTTTGTGGAGATATCATCACATCAACACCCATTTGTTTTAATCTTTTTTTATTGTCTTTTTTCAAATGAGTGGCGGCACTTATCCTGGCGATGGTGTTTTTTGCCCCGAGTTGTTTGGCCAGCATGGCTGATAACAGGTTGGTTGATTCCGAAGTGGTGACAGCAATGAACAATTGTGTTTTTTTGATATTGGCCTGTTCGAGAATATCAATAGATGATATATCTCCCTGAATTGTCATGACATCAAGATGCCTGCTGGCCTGGAACAATACTTCCTCATCTATATCTATCAGGGTAATGCTCTGGTTTTCTTTTGATAGCAAATTCGCTAAATGAAATCCGATGGCACCGGCGCCGGCAATAATTATTTTCATATTGTATTAAATCCGGGCAAAGGTTACGCAGCTTAAATGAATTCTCAAAGAATAAATGGTAATTATTTGTGAAAAAGAATAGACAGGTATGTTCAATAGATTAGCTGTTTAATATGATTTTGATAATAATCAGTATAATAGGTGATTA
This sequence comes from Saprospiraceae bacterium, assembly GCA_013042795.1. Next base: position 9,746 of record JABDPK010000081.1, read on the forward strand.
TCATCATTTACAGTAGTTGATTTAGAGTATAGATTACTGTGTTAAGAAATAGTCTGTCCTTGTCTAGAAATTATGAAATTGAGTTATGCGCGATATAAAAACATATCATGAAGATATGAGGAATAAGTGGATTGATTCAAGCACCCACCGGAATCATTTTTTGGGAAGATCCGCATTGGATATGAGATGGCTTAAAGACAGCCATCCTGATGATCCGGATGTTGAACGATGGGAATTGCTGGTTGATATGTCTGATTTTGCAAGGAATGAGATCGAAATTCAAATTGACGGGAATGTTGTTGTGATCCATGGTGAAAAGGATGTACATGTGGATAATACCAACAACCATATCCTGGATGAAGAAGATATCATGGTTTGCAGTAAGAAGTTCATATTAGACCGTGATGTAAGCAATATGAGGATTATGACACGGTTTAGCAAAGGTGTTTTGCGGTTAAGATTTGATGAACGAGGAAAAAAGACCTCAATAAAATCAAGCAAAAGTAACCGCATGAATTAGTCCGCTCTGTAAATTCTTCTTTTTTAATATTGGGGATTTACCCGGTATTGCAGCATAGTTATTGCTATTTATGACGATTATAAAAATTTTATATAAATAAATTTTTTATATACAAAATAAATTTATATATTACTTAAGTTTCGGGTTTCAAAAGTGAAAGCTCAAGTTAGAATAACCAAAACTGACATCCCGAGTAAAAGCAGTTGTGATCTGAGCAATCAGAATTGCAATAAGAAAACTGTCCGAAAGGGCGATTATTTACAATGGGCGCTTTCGCAAGGTATACGAAAGTATACTTTTGTAAATCCGAAACGCTTATCACTTCATAAAGAGTGAGTGAATTCAATTAAAACGGAGCAATTCGATTTAAAAGAAGAAACAAACTCCGGAAGAGATAGAGAGAACCAACCGAGATACTTAATAGAATCTAGATGGTTCTCTTTTTTTTTGCCCTCACCCAAACTTTTGATAATCCGCCGAAGCCTTGGCGCAGGTGGATAAATTCCTAAACTTAATAAACTCTTCAACTCAATAAACTAACACCCCTACCTCGCCCAATCCGGAAATACATTGTGTGTAATATCGAAGATGTAACTACCGAGGTAATAAGAAACAAGGGTGACGATCAGAATACCAATAATATTCAAAGCAAATCCTGTTTTGGCCATCTGGATCATGCTGATCCTTTTACTTCCGAATACAATGGCATTAGGTGGGGTTGCAACCGGAAGCATAAATGCAAGGGAACCTGCAACAGTAGCTGGCAGCATAAATAGCAAAGGGTTGGTTTCTATGCTTACGGAGAGACCGGCAAGAATAGGAAGCATGGTCTCGACAGTCGCTGTATTGGAAGTGACTTCTGTCAGGAAAGTGATCAGGAAACATATGCACAGAATTAGAAGGATAGGGTGCACACTGTTTAACCACCCAAGTTGCTCACCAAACCATGTAGACAATCCGGATTCCTTGAAACCGCTGGCCAGGGCGAATCCTCCGCCAAACAGCAAGATGATTTCCCAGGGAATGTCTTCTGCTGCTTTCCAATCCATTAAAAATGTACCAGGGTTCGTCTTGCTGGGAATCATGAATAAAATGATAGCTACAAAGATTCCAACGGTGCCGTCATTAAAGAATTCCGGGTGTTTGAATATCCTTGACCAGCCGGGAATGGTCAAACTTCCTGCAGCAATATCTACCCTGAAGAACCAAAGGAATGCCAGGCTGACAAATGCAATTAGTAATATTTTTTCTTCATAAGTTTTCTCTCCAAGGTCTTTATGTGCTGTTTTGATTTCAGTAGCACTGATGCTTGTCCATTTTCTCTTTCTGCCAACAAATACAAAGTACAGGTATAAAAAAAGAATAATAAAAAGGATGACAGTGATCGGAAAGGCATACATAAACCAGCTTGCAAATGAAATTTCAGGAGCATTTGGAAAATAGATGTAAAATATTCTGGCAAATGAAAGATTAGGCGGCGTTCCTACCAGGGTAGCTACACCTCCAATAGAGGCACTGTAGGCAATGCTCAATAGTAAACCGGTCGCGAAATGCTGCACTGCTTTTTTACCGTTGATATCTTCAAGTTTGGTTATAATTGATAACAGGATAGGAACCATCAACATAGCTGTCGCGGTATTGGAAATCCACATTGAAAGGAAGGCCGTGGCACTCATGAATGCCAGGAGGATCCTTGCCGGGCTACTCCCGATAAATTTGAGAATGGATAAAGCTATTCTTTTGTGAAGCCCCCACTTCTGAATAGCCAGTGCGACCAGGAATCCACCAATAAAGAGGAAAATAACATGATTGAAATATGTTGCTGAAACCTCTTTTCCATTCATTACGCCCAGCATTGGAAAAAGTACAATTGGAAGCAGGGAAGTGATCGCGAGAGGCACTACCTCAGTAATCCACCATAAGGCCATCAATATTGCTACCGCAAGTGTTGCTGTTACTTCAGGTTTCCCGGGTTCAAGATCGACGCCAAAGATGATGTAGATCGTTAGTGGTATCGAAATAATAAATATGGCATAGCGAATTAATTCACCAGGATTGTTACTGATATATTTTCGGCCGGTAGCCATCCAGGGAGGAGCTTATTTTTAATAATAAATTAAGATGCTTAAGTAAGGAACCGGCTGATAATAATCAATATGCCATCTGATTTAAATCAGGATTTACCAATGATTTTACGGACTCTTCCCCTTGGCACAAGCTGCCAAAGACGTTCATGAAAATAATAGATGAACATTTTGGCAAAAAACTCAATGCCACCTACCTGGAGTGCCTTTGATACATCACCAAAAATGATATAGGCTATGGTAACAGTTGTAGTGGTTGCAATAATTCTCCAACTGAATGTTTTCAGGATACTTCTTAAATGAGATTCTCTTGTAACTTCAGACATTTTTTGACGTTTGAGTGGCCAAAGTTAATTAACCTGATTAATTAAGCAGATAGAATTCAAATATTTCAGATTTTCAGATTGGCCAGATCGGATTTCACTTCTTTGATTTCATCAGAACTGAGTTCGAGCCATTCTAGTGCGGTATCCAGAAAGTTGAAAGGTATAGTTATCTAGAATTTTTTAATGATTATTCCTCTTCATCTCTTGCTTCAAGTAGCTTTAAGACTTTCTGAAATGATTCAATTGCACCGGATTTGCGCTTTTCAAATAAATGCTTCACTCTTCGTCCACTCATAAATTCTCCACTCCGGTGAACGCCCCTTAAAAATGATTCAAAGCCTTTTCCGTGATGATAATATCCCAATGGCGCAATCTTATATGATGCAACGAATTCATTGCAATCCTGGCATTGGACGTACACTCTGTCAGCCTGACCTGCCTTCCTGGAAAGTATGTTTTTCAAATTGTTTGAGAAGCACTTTTGACATTTTTGTACGTGAACAACCATGATTCAATTATTTTTTGTTAGAAAAAAAGTGGGACATAAAACATACAACATAATAATATTCCAATTAATGAGATGATTGTAATCATAGTACCTGACTTCATCATTTCTCCTGAATTAATCAGTCCTGAACCGAATGCAATGGCATTGGGCGGTGTACTGATCGGGAGGACCATTGAAGAGGAACACATCAGGGATATAGCGATCACCAGAATGATTTCTCCATGTGGTAATGAAATAGCTACCGGGATCAAAAGGTTTGCAGTGGCCGTATTGCTCATAAAACTCGTCATTACGGCTGCTATCAGGATGAGCAGGATTAGGACAAACCACAAACTGGATGCTGCAGGTATCAGTGATGCAATCGAATTGGCCAGACCACTTAATTTAATACCGGCCCCAAGGCATAATCCGCCACCCAGCATAAATAGAATATCCCAGGATATATTTCTGAAATCATTGGTCAAAAGCAATTGAGAACCAAAAGCCATAAGGACCACAGATAATCCTACAGTACCCGGAGAGATGCCTGTATAACCTGATGTCAGCCAACCAATGACGGTAATTAAAAATATTCCTGTGACGATGTAATGTTCATTTCTGAATTCATGAATCGATTCTATTTCAAGTTCAACATGATCAACCGCAGGAGGATAGATCTTTAATATCAGCCTCCATAATAGAATCAGAAGTACAATCATCAATGGAACTGCAATAACCATCCATAAAGCAAAGGATATATTAAAGCCCATTTGTTGAAGATATTCCATGGCAATCGCATTGGGAGGCGTTCCGATTGGTGTTCCGATACCACCCAGGTTACATGCAAAAGGAATTGCCAATGCCAGAGCCTTTGAAAAATTGGATCCTTCCGGCAGGCTCATTACAATAGGAGCAAGTATGGCAAACATCATTGCCGCAGTGGCTGTATTACTCATCCACATGGACAATAGTGACGAAACAAGAATGATAGAAAACAAGACTCTTGAAGGACTTGTACTGGTTCTTTTAATGATATTCCTGGCAATCATCCTGCTGATACCATACTTGTTTAACAACGCAGCGAGGACAAAACCACCCATGAACAACAGGGTGATATCACCGAAAAATGAAATAAGAAAATCTTCTTTACCTGCACTTATATTATTGGATTCCAGGACGGGTAAAAGCCAGACAATCTGTAGAAACAGGACAGCCAGGCTTGTAATGTATAATGGAATGATCTCGGAAATCCATAGGATTGCTGTCAGGAGAAGAATGATAAGTGATACTTCTTCAGGATGAGATATTTGAAATATAGATTGCAACCAATGATATTGGTAGGTAATTATAAAGAACACGACCAGGAGGTAGACCAGGCTGTTTTGGCTGAATATCTTATTTGGAATAGTCAAGGTGTCTTAATTAGGACGCAATAAGGTAAGCATGAATAATTTGAAATAAGTATAAAGGAATGGTCCCTTCAGAACCATTCCTTTAGCTTATTATTTAGTTGCTATGAGAAATGAAAAAAATGATTGTTTCAGATCGTTATAGATTTTACGCTGGGTGTCAATATCGTCCCTGAGTTTGACATGTTTATTAATAAATGCAAAATCAGATGTTTTCTGAACCTCTCGGGCCAGGACCGTTAAATCATGTTCATGCGCATTCACATCATGAATCGCAATGTCCAGAACTTCATTATGTCGAATAAACTGATTTTGAAAATGTTCAACCTGTGCAAGGATATCTTTGTCTTCCCATCGTTTCACTACCTCTTCCAGTCTGTGTTTGAATGTTATAAGTTCATCTTTCCAAAATCTCAGTTCTCTGAGCCATTGCTTGTGTTCAAAGTGAAAATCTGAAAGATCGATTGATTTGGATTTGAATAACATATATAAATTTTTAGTCGTTAATTCTTTTTTTCTTTAATAGGGATTCAGCCAGACTTAAGCAAAATAGGGTAGTTGCCAAAGAGGGAGGATGACAATCATCAGTTGATTTAGTGATTCGTGTCATAATGTCTTTTTTTATTCATTCGAAACTAATCTGATAAAATCAAAAATGGTCAGCATTTGATTGCCGACCATTTTTTTAAACCTCATAAGTCTTAACTATAATACTTTCAATGATTTGTTTTAAAATTTTCATTATTCCAGGGTCTAATTAAGCACATGTATGTTCTTTTCAGCACAGATCTTTTTTAATTCCTGTGGCCAAATTGAAACTGTGACTTCACCCAGGTGCGCTGTCCTTAAAAGGTACATATAAGTTCTGGCCTGTCCAATTCCTCCACCGATACTCAATGGTATCTCATCATTGAGGATAGCCTGGTGGTAAGGAAGATTCAGGAAATCAAGTTGACCGGATAATTCAAGTTGCTTCTTCATACTTTCTTTTGTAACCCTTATACCCATTGAACTCAATTCAT
>JABDPK010000114.1 GCA_013042795.1 Saprospiraceae bacterium
TTTTTAAATCCTGAGTACTCCAGCACATTGCAGGTTTCACACTCCTGGAACTACAAGCTGACAACCAGCTTCAGTTATAGCCACACAAGGGATCTGATAACCAGGGTAACCGATACGACTGAATTAAAATCAGCGTTTATTACCTGGCTCAATCTCGCAGATCAATATACATATAGTATCAGCGTAAGTGCTCCCCTGCCCATCACCGAGTGGTGGAATAGCTATACCAGTATCACTGGTGTAAGGACCCTCAACAAGGCTGATTTTGGTGAAGGAAAGTTTATTGATCTTTCTGCTAATACTTTCAGTGCCTATTCGCAACACAGTTTCCGTATACCAGGCGGATACATGGCCGAATTGTCCGGTTGGTATAATTCTCCATCTCTATGGGGAGGAACGTTTATGATGAACGAAATGTGGAGTGTAGATTTTGGCGTACAAAAAAAGTTCTTCGACGATCGCCTGACTGTCAAAGCCAGTGTAAGTGATGTCTTTAAGTCAACCGGCTGGAGTGGAACAAGTGACTTTGGTGCACTATACCTTAATGTCGATGGTCAGAATGATAGTCGTCGCTTCAAGCTTAACCTGGCTTACAGGTTTGGCAATCAGCAGGTAAAAGCCCGAAAAAGGAATACCGGCCTTGAAGAGGAAAGCAAAAGAATAAAGCAATAGTGTTCAAAACAGGAATGTATGAAGAACCCACCGGTTGGTTTAACTGGTGGGTTTTCTTTTTGTAATATTATTTATTGATAGCTGACCCATTGACATCACCTGCCTTTACGGTATAAACCTCTAACTCTGTTAATGGAAATTCGTTTTGATAAAACTTCAGGTCCGTACCTGGTTCTATTATTACCGGGAATTGATCCAGGGCTTTGGCGTTATATGTTCTCCATGAAGAAGAATTGGGCAGACTCTGTATTTTCCCCAAAATCAGGTTTCGCAACATCAGAATGTCAAAGACAGTTATCCTGCCGTCATTTGTTAAGTCTGCACTGGCAATTCGGCAATTGTTATCTAAAGCAGTGATGCCCAATATATGACGCTGGATAAATACCTGGTCAAGGGTGCTTACACCATTAAGATAATTCCCGGGGCCATCTATTGTTAATTCATACTGGCTGTTTGGAGGAATGTTGTTTTGTGAACCGACACAATTTATAAAATCAAGCACACTTCCCGCTTGTGTATCACATCCATTGGTTGTGATCAGAATATTCGGGTCATCAACCGAGACATCCATGACAAAGCCACTTGAAGTTTGACCTTCACAATTTGTGATACCCACAATAACTGATTTGCTTTCAATCTTAAGCGTTCCCCAGCACGAATTTCCCGAACTGATATCTGTAACTATTGCTAATAGTTCTTTCCCGCTTTCACTGATTCCGACCTGGGGGCTTGTCGGTATTTCATTGCCTCCCTGTTGTTCCTGGATACTTACCTCAGGTGTGAACCCTGTACATTGGCTGTAGTCTCCTTCAAGTATCATATCTGGCGTTATGGTTGTTAGTCCTGCAGGGCTCAGCGAGACATTGATGTAAGACGAACAGACTAAAGTGCATTGGCCATGCAGGCTCATTACACTGAAAAATAAAAATACTATGGTTAAGAAGTTTTTCATGTTTGACTTATTTGATCTATAAATAAATTTGGCTTCATTAAAGTAGCTGCACATCTAATAGACGACATGAAAAAGAAATGTGTTGCAAAAGAAGTTATACAACAATTTAATGTTCGCTTACTAGTGCCGACTGCAGGTAATACTTGTTAAGGTCCGCAATATTAACCAATGATATTTCTTTAGGGCATTCTACTTCGCAAGCACCGACATTGGAACACTGTCCAAATCCTTCCTTATCCATTTGAAGGACCATGTTCTTAACCCTCCTGGTGTGCTCAACCATCCCTTGCGGCAATTTTGCAAGGTGGTTGACCTTGGCACTCGTAAACAACATCGCAGAACCATTAGGGCATGCAGCCACACAGGCACCACAACCAATACAAGCAGCAGCATCCATAGATTCAGAAGCCTTTTCCCTTTCAACCGGAATGGCATTTCCATCAGGTGCCTGCCCGGTATTTACCGAAATAAACCCTCCTGCCTGAATAATCTTTTCAAATGAAGTCCTGTCGACAACAAGGTCTTTGATCACAGGAAAAGCTTTAGCCCTGTATGGTTCAATAGCAATCTTGTCACCATCCTTAAAATGCCTCATATGTAGTTGGCATGTTGTCGTTCCCGCTGATGGTCCATGAGGCTTCCCGTTAATAACTAGGCTGCAAGCACCACATATTCCTTCCCGGCAATCGTGTTCAAATGCTACTGGTTCTTTCTTTTCAGAAATCAGGTTTTCATTTAAAACGTCCAGCATTTCCAGAAAAGACATATGTTCGCTAGCCTCCACTTGGTGGGTTTCAAATTTACCTGCATCGCTGCTGTTCTTTTGTCTCCAGATTTTTAATGTAAGCTTCATGGATAATTCTATTTTTTACGGCTACTTGTAGCTCCTGGTTTTTAATTCAACATTTTCAAATTCTAGGTTCTCCTTGTGAAGGATAGGATCGCCGTTATCATCCCATTCCCATGCTGATACATATGTATAGTCAGCATCGTTTCTTTGGGCTTCTCCTTCTTCAGACCGATATTCTTCCCTGAAGTGGCCGCCGCAGGATTCGTTCCTGTCAAGCGCATCTACCATCATTAATTCACCCAGTTCAAAAAAGTCTGCAACCCTGGTTGCTTTTTCCAGCTCAGGGTTAAACTCATCCATCGCCCCGGGAACATAAACGTCTTTATAAAATTCTTCTTTCAATTCGCGGATCATCTGGCGTCCCTTCTTAAGTCCTTCTGCTTTTCTTGACATACCGCAATATTCCCACATTATCTTTCCTAATCTTCTGTGGAAACTTTCAATGGACTGATTTCCCTTAACCGACATTAGTGAATTAAGTCTTTCTTTTGTCTCGTTCTCTGCCTTTATAAAATCAGGACCATCAGGGTCGATATTCGGTGTTCTGATTTCTTGAGAAAGAAACTGCCCAATTGTATATGGAATAACAAAATAACCATCAGCAAGTCCTTGCATCAATGCAGACGCACCTAAGCGGTTTGCGCCGTGGTCAGAAAAGTTGGCTTCTCCCAGCGCGAACAATCCTGGTACATTTGTTTGAAGATTATAATCCACCCATAATCCACCCATTGTATAATGAACCGCAGGGAATATTTTCATGGGAACCTTATAAGGATTCTCTCCGGTAATTTTTTCGTACATCTCGAAAAGGTTACCATACTTCTGTGAGACTGTTTCTTCTCCCAGTTGCCTGAGTTTTTCTTTTGACGGGTTTTCGATGCCCCGGGAAAATGCTTCAGCCTTTCCATATCTGTAAATGGCATCTTCAAAATCCAGGTATACACCTAGACCACTGGCTACTACTCCTTTTCCGGCATCTGTTTCTATTTTCGCTGCTCTAGAAGCAACATCTCTTGGAACGAGGTTTCCGAAAGCAGGATACCTTCTCTCAAGATAGTAGTCCCTGTCTTCCTCTGCAATATCCAATGGTGATTTTCGTCCTTCCTGGATTGCTTTGGCGTCTTCAAGACTGGCTGGCACCCAAACGCGACCATCGTTTCTCAGGGATTCAGACATCAATGTCAGCTTGGACTGGTATTCTCCTGAGACGGGTATGCAGGTCGGATGAATTTGTGTGAAACAAGGATTCGCCATCAAAGCGCCGCGTTTTACTGCTCTCCATGCTGCACTGGCATTACAACCCATTGCATTGGTTGAAAGATAAAACACATTACCATACCCCCCGGTAGCAAGTACCACACAATGAGCGGCATGTCTTTCCAGTTTACCAGTCAGAAGGTTTCTTGTAATGATGCCACGGGCTTTTCCGTCAACCATTACAAGATCCAGCATTTCGTGCCGGTTATACATTTTAACATTGCCTGTGGAAATTTGCCTGGACAAAGCCTGGTAAGCACCAATCAGAAGTTGCTGCCCGGTTTGGCCTCTTGCATAAAATGTCCTTGACACTTGTACACCTCCAAAGGACCGGTTGGCCAATAAGCCTCCATATTCCCTGGCAAAAGGTACGCCTTGTGCTACCGCCTGATCAATGATCTCTGTACTTACTTCGGCAAGCCTGTAAACATTGGCTTCCCTTGAACGATAATCTCCTCCTTTTATCGTGTCATAGAATAATCTGTACACACTATCGCCGTCATTTTGGTAATTCTTGGCAGCATTGATACCTCCCTGGGCAGCAATACTGTGTGCACGACGGGGACTGTCATGAAAAGTAAATGCTTTTACATTATATCCAAGTTCCCCAAGGGTTGCTGCTGCTGCTGCTCCTGCCAGTCCTGTACCGACAACAATAACTTCTATTCTTCTTTTATTGTTGGGTGCAACAAGATTCATGGAGCCCCTGTATTTCTCCCATTTTTTTTCCAGTGTTCCTTCCGGAATTTTTGCGTCTAATTTCATCTTTCGTTACTCTTATTTGATGTAGATCAATATTGGAATCAATGCAAATCCCAATGGAATGATGATAGAATAGATAATACCGACTGTATTAATAATCGGTGTGTATTTTTTATGCCTGATACCAAGTGTTGTAAATGCACTTTGAAAGCCATGAACAAGGTGAAGTGCCAGGGCAATCATACCAATGACATATACTACAACTATCCATGTGACTGAAAATGCTGTTTTCACCTGGGTATACAAGTCTTTTACTTCATGATCAAAACCTTCATAATTAACAAGTGGCAGTTGATCTGTGAACTTCATCTTATACCAGAAATCACCCATGTGAATGCAGATAAATGCAAATACCAGTAAGCCCAGCAAGGCCATGTTCTTTGAGGCCCAGGTGCCGTTTGAATAGGTGTTTACTGCATATTTCTTTCCTTTTGCTCCCCTGTTCGACATGGCGAGCAAAACACCCTGTACGGCGTGCAAAAGAATAAAAAAGTAAAGGCCCCATGACACTGTTTTAATCAATGGGTTTTGGGTCATAAAATATGCATAGGTGTTGAATGAAGCACCTCCGTCATCTGCCAGTAATTGGAGATTTCCGACAAGGTGAATAATCAGAAACAGAATTAAAAAAAGACCTGTCAGACTCATGACAAGCTTTTTTCCTATGCTGGAAGTTAAAAATGTTGTTAGCCAGCTCATTAATGAATCATTTTGTCCAACAAAAATAATCGAAAGCGGTTACTTGATGTGACCCGTCAGATATTTAGATTAAATCTTAATTAGAGTCTCTCTAAAACAGGGAGCTCTTTACTTATAAACTTTAATAATATACCTTTGTGCTATATGAGTATGTCTTTACCTCAAACTCTTGAGGAACTTTTACAGTATTTTCCAGAAATAAATCCTCCGGTCACATTGTCCGAGGATATGGCCGTTTCATTCAGTAAACATAATCGCCCTATTCCTATAAGCATAGTAGATAAAGTGTTTAACGCCTGGGACTCTCTTGATGAATATACAGAATTGGTCCCTTGTTTTAAGATTGATGCCGAAGACCACTTATATACGCTGGTATACTGGAAAGCAACATTAATGACACATGAATTTATTTTAGTGAACCTTGATGCACAGGGGGTCCTGATATCAAAAAAAGTAATCGCAGGAACCATTAGTGACGGAGACCGTGTCATTCGGTCAGTGGCCAGGATTGACGAAGACAACTGTATTTACGTTACAGTTGGCGAAGTTCAAAACCCTGATCAAAGCTACAATTCCGCTAGTAGCAAAGCATACAGATTTGAAATCCTCCCGGATGGAGAAATTAGCGGAAATCAAGAAGAAATTATATGGGAAGAAAAAGAAGAAAGAAAACAGGCTCAAAAAAATTAAGTCCCGCCAAACTTAAATCAGATTTAATAAAACATTTTTTAAAGAATCCAAAGAAGCGGCTGAATGCCGGGCAACTAGCGAAAAAGCTCAAAATCACGGATAGCAAAAATGCTATTAATTATGCCCTGGAGTCACTGATGAAAGACAACTTGCTTCGCCATATTGCCGATGGGCGATACGTTTTGAACAAAAAAGAAGCACTCAGGACACGTCGTCAGGGATCTGCATCCAGATATGAAGGAACCGTGTCTTTAATAAGAAGTGGTTCTGCATATATTATTGTCGAAGCCCTGGATAAAGATGTTTATGTGCCCGCTTCACTACTTGCAGGTGCAATGAATGGAGATTTTGTCGAAGTGGCAGTGCGCTTTTTAAAATTCAAAAATCCTGAAGGACGTGTAGTTAAGGTTTTAAAACGCAATACAACAAAAATGGCCGGTCTGTTTCAAAGAAGAAACAAGTATGCGGTCGTCAGATCAACCAACCCCAGGGTCAGCTTAACAATTAATATTAAGAAGGAACATTATAATGATGCAAAAGACGGAGACAGGGTTCTTGTTCATATTACCAAGTGGCGGGATGAAAAGGATATGACGACCTGGGGTCAGGTCAAAAAGGTTTTCAGGGAACTTGATGATCATGAATTCACTATGGAAAGCATCCTTGTAGAAAATGGTTTTAGTTCCGATTATCCACCAGAGGTCATGAAAGAAACAAATGCACTGAGTGGAGAAATGACCCTTGAAGAAATAGAAAATCGGAGAGACTTTAGAGATGTACTTACCTTTACCATAGATCCTGATACAGCTCAGGATTTTGATGATGCTCTGTCCTACAAAGTATTAGAAAATGGAGATATTGAAGTTGGTGTACACATTGCTGATGTCACTCATTATGTCACCCCGCGTTCCGCCCTGGACAAAGAAGCATTTACACGATCTACATCTGTTTATCTTGTGGACAGGTGCATAGCCATGCTTCCTGAAAAGTTGTCCAATGATTTGTGCAGTCTCAAACCCGAAGTGGACAGGTTTACATTTTCTGCTGTGTTTACCTTTGACAAAAAAAATCAACTTGTCAAAGAATGGTTCGGAAGATCTGTCATACATTCAGACAAACGGTTTACCTATGAGGATGCTCAACTTTCTCTGGATAATGTTGGTGGTTTATATCATAAAGAATTGACTGTAATAAATAAGATTGCCTACAGTCTCCGTGACGAAAAATTCAAAAATGGCGCCATTAATTTTGAAACCGATGAGGTCAAATTTCTTTTGGGAGATGATAATAAGCCTACGGGTGTATTTGTGAAAAGCAGGAAAGATGCTCATATGCTTATTGAGGACTTCATGTTGCTCGCCAATAAACGTGTGGCCCATTTTATTTCAACTAAAAGCAAGGGAAAGCCCATCCCATTTATTTACAGGATACATGATCTTCCGGATCTGGACAGGTTAGCAGATCTTACCCTATTCATGAGGGAACTTGGAATTAACCTCGAATAGTCAACACCAGAAAAAATTGCACAGACTTACACCGAGCTTTCATAAAAAGCCAAAGAA
>JABDPK010000118.1 GCA_013042795.1 Saprospiraceae bacterium
GAACATCAATATCTGAGGTACTATCATTTTTTAAATGCCCCATGTAATAGGCATTGAGTACAGCTGACTTCCGGAAAATTCTGTTCAGGCCGGATAATTTATAAATAGCATTCAGTGGTGAAGGAAACCCTCGTTTTGATTCAGGTAAATACTTGCCTGATCCGTCTATCATTTTCACACCCAAGGCACCGATGTCTGTATTCCTTTCCATATAGGATACACATTTCGAAAGGGTATCTTCTTCCAATAGAGTGTCTGGATTTAGAATAAGTGTATAATCAGAATCTATTTGTTCAATCGCCTGGTTATTGGCTTTGGAAAAACCAAGGTTACTTTTGTTGGCTATCAATTTGACTTCAGGAAAATCTGAATTGATCATATTGACAGAACCATCGGAGGAATTATTATCAACAACCCATATTTCCATCTTCCCTTCAAAGTCAGATCCGATCACAGATTGCAGGCACTGACGCAAAAAGTGTTTCACATTATAACTGACAATGACGAGGCTGAGCGTTGGCATAATTCGTTCTAACTAAACGTCAGACCGAGATCTGATTATTGTAATCTGTCCTGCTATGTATAGATCTGCCCAGTGTGAGTTCATCTGCATATTCGAGTTCTCCTCCGAACGAAACACCGCGGGCGATCGTAGAAATTCTGACGCTTTCTTTCAATAATTTGGAAAGGTAATAAATTGTCGTATCTCCTTCAATAGATGGTGTAATTGCCATGATCAATTCTTCGACATCCTCATCGGATACTCTTTGTAAAAGGGCATCAATATGCAAGTCTTCAGGACCAATTCCTTCTAATGGAGATATGATTCCTCCCAGGATATGGTAGACTCCATTGAATTGCTGAGTATTTTCAATGGCCATGACATCCTTTACAGATTCAACAACACAGATCAATCTTTTATTCCTTACCGGATCAGCACAAATATTACAAATCTCGGTATCAGAGTAATTATTACAGACCTTGCAGGATTTCAAATCTTCTGACAAGGATTTTATGGCCTCGATAATTCTTTTCTTTTTATCTCCATTATTTCCTGCAAGGTGCAAAACCAGCCTCAATGCTGATTTCTTCCCGATACTCGGCAATGAATTCAAAGCTTCTACTGCTCTTTCAAGTGTTTTGGATGAATACTTCATAGTTCAATTCTACCTTTGTAAATACATTTAGTAAGTAACAGATCTGCTTTGCTTAACAAAAAAAGACCCTGTTTTATAAAGGTCCTAAACATTATGCTGATTTTCACATTAACAAAAATAGCTATTTATAATCTGAAATATCAGATTATCAAATGCAGTGATTTTTGATTGATAATTCTAAATCATCATTACATTTGTAACTAAATCAAAACACGATATGGCTGAAGTTATCAGAATGCCCAGATTAAGTGATACCATGGAGGAAGGAAATATTGTTTCCTGGCTCAAGAAAGTTGGAGATGCCGTTGAGCCGGGAGATATCCTGGCAGAGGTCGAAACCGACAAGGCAACAATGGACCTGGAAAGTTTTAATGAAGGTGTACTGCTCCATATCGGAGTGGAACAAGGTCCTGTACCAGTAGAAGGCGTCATTGCGATCATCGGAGACAAGGATGAAGATATAGCGGCCATTCTCAAGGAAATTGAAGAAGAGGCGAACAAATCAAGCGAGGAAGCACCTGCTGCACCTGCTGAAGTGACAGTTGCTGCTCCAGTTGAAGCTAAACCGGCTGCAGTTCAGACAGCTGCACCTGCTGCACCTGCGCAAGTTGTTGCTGCCCCATCAGACGGTCGTATCAAAGCAAGTCCGCTAGCCAGAAAAATGGCTGAAGAAAGCGGGATTGATATTTCCAGGATCCAGGGAACTGGTGAAAATGGGAGGATCGTCAAAAAAGATATTGACCATGCCATTGCCAATGGAGTTCCTTCGGCTCCGGCCAGTTCAGGAATGATGGCTATACCTGGTACAATTGATGAGAGTGTCTATGGTGACAAACCACTTTCCCAAATGCGAAAGATCATTGCCCGGAGATTGGGTGAGAGCAAATTTTCAGCGCCTCATTTCTACCTGACCATGGAGATAGATATGGGTAATGCCATAACAGCCAGGGAAGCTATTAATGAAGATGCTGAAATCAGAATCTCATTCAATGATATGATCGTTAAGGCAAGTGCTGCCGCATTGCGCAATCATCCTGAAATCAATGCCAGTTGGTTTGATGACAAGATAACTTACCACAGGGATATCAACATCGGTGTTGCTGTCGCGATCGATGAAGGACTTATGGTACCAGTCATCAGGAATGCAGACCTGAAATCTCTTAGTATGCTTAAAAGTGAGATTAAAGTTCTTGCTGGAAAAGCAAGAGAAAGAAAGATACAACCTGAAGAAATGTCCGGAAACACATTTACAATAAGTAACCTGGGGATGTTTGATATCGATGAATTCACAGCGATTATTAATCCTCCAGATGCATGTATACTTGCCGTTGGATCAATCGTTGAAAAGCCAGTCGTGAAAAACGGTGAAATCGTCGTGGGATCAATTATGAAAGTCACATTATCATGCGATCACCGCATTGTAGATGGCGCCAAAGGGGCTGCTTTCCTTCAAACGCTGAAGTCATTCCTTGAGAATCCTGTAAAGATTCTATACTAAAAATTTTACCTGGTACTCAGTAATAAGTATTCAGTATCAAGTACACAGTATCAAGTATGGAACACTGTTTACTGCGTACTGCTTTTAAGTACGACAAATAAAAAAGCCGGACATTAATAATGTACCGGCTTTTTTTCTACCTATTCTAGATTATATTTTAATATCCGGAAGACTTGTTTCCGTTATAATATTCTGGTCTGTTTGATGATGATTTGGAAGCATTCGGATTATATCCTTCAGGGGCTGCCATATTAAAATCATTGGCATCGCATGTTCTGAATTCAACTCTCCTGTTCATGAAATGGTGTGCTTCACTTGTAGGCGATTTGACCATCGGGTTTTCTTCACCTCCATACATCAGTTTAATTCTACTCCTGTCAATACCGTAATTTTCAACAAGATAATCTACAGCCGCTTTGGCACGTCTGTAAGAAAGCACCCTGTTGTAATCATTGGAATGTCTTGAATCAGTGTGTCCTTGTGCAACAACGCAAACCTCAGGACATTTAGCCATTACCTGTGCTACATTATGAAGGTGACTGAAATATTCCGGCTTGATGATGTCTTTATTGAGATCAAAGTGGATCATTGGCAGGAACCAGTCTCCGCAGCCGGTTCTGACATAGGTCGTATATGGTCCGGATGTCGTTGATGTTCCTGTTGTTCCTCCTCCGCTGACAGGGGTTCCTGTTTTACTTATAACTGTTGTTCCTTCTTTGGATGTTCCTTCTTTGGATGTTCCTTCTTTGGTTGTTCCTTCTTTAACAGTGCCACCACCACTGGTTGGTTGTCCTGTTGTAGAAGGTGCATCAGTAATTGTAGTTTCTGTGGTTCTTCCTGAAATATTACCTTGATTTCCTCCAGGTGCAGTCGAATTGTCTCCTGTTCTCAATAGCAATGCATTTCTGAGTTCTTCAGTTCTTGCATCTATGAGCCTGTTTATTGCTTCTTCGTCTGTGCAACAATCGTCTTCGCATTGTGAAACACCAAATTCATCTACTGGACAGCCTGGTCTTGAAAATGGCTCTTTATCTTCACAATCCACGATTCCATCACCATCGCTATCCAGTAAAACACCTCTTGTGTCTACCGGGCAGTCTTCAGGCGTATCAAGTTCCAGGTCAAGAATATCAATAATACCATCATTGTCTTCGTCTGTCAGATCAAGCGTAGACTTTGACTTCAGAATGGCAATATCATTATATGCGACATCAATTGGATTAAGCCAGTACAAAGGCTCTGTGACCTCTGAGAAATTCCCCAGGTTCACGCCAATTGTCAGATTTGTATAATGGCCTATATCAACATTGTTTGTCTGGTCTAATGCAGTTCTGTATTTATTACCATCCAGGTAATCATTATCGGAAAGGAAGATCTGGTGTTCTATACCAATATTCAACCGTTTTGATATCTTCCTGGAAACGCCCATGGAAGGAACGAAAACGACATGAATATTAAAGTCATCTCCGATTCTGAATATACCCTCTTTCTTAAATCCTTCTGTTTCATAAACACCATCGTAGATTACACCCAACTCAGATTTTATCCGGTCTCTCCCTACTTTTGTATTAAACTCATCCCTGGTCCAGTTAAGTCTGCTGATCAGATCCATGTAAGGCAGTCCGTTGTTATCCAATAAATCCAGTTTAGCTGTATGATGATCCAGGCCTACACCAAGTGTAGCATACCAGTTCCATTTGTTCCTTTCTTTATGAAAGAGAAGATTACCAACATTGATGACAGCTG
>JABDPK010000083.1 GCA_013042795.1 Saprospiraceae bacterium
ACTGTGTAATGGATACTATCTTCTTACCATTCCCTCATCCTCTGACTTACTGAAGAGAAAACCAATTTACACACTAAAAAAAATAATTTGCTAAATAAGATCACATTCAGAATACTGAAGGTCATAGAGAACAAAGAAAATATCAAATTTTACATTCCGCCTACGGTTTAAACCGTAGGCTTTTATCACAGAACCCCTTACATCTGCCCAAATGCCTACCATTTAAATGGTAGGCCAATCAAGCCATTCTTGACCAGGCACACTACAGTATACTATTGGGTGAAATCTGAATTATACTTTTACTTGATACTGTGTAATGGATACTATCTTCTTACCATTCCCTCATCCTCTGACTTACTGAAGAGAAAACCAATTTACACACTAAAAAAAATAATATGCATAAATAAAATCACATTCAGAATACTGATGGTCACAGAGAAAAAAGAAAATATCAAATTTTACATTCCGCCTACGGTTTAAACCGTAGGCTTTTATCACAGAACCCCTTACATCTGCCCATATGCCTACCATTTAAATGGTAGGCCAATCAAACCATTCTTGACCAGGTACACTACAGTATACTAGCGGGTGAAACAATTATTATACTCGTACTTTATACTGATTACTTTGTACTTAAAAAAAAAACCTACGTCTTCCTTTTCTTCTTCTTAGCAGCAGGAAACAATACATTGTTCAAAATCAGTCTGTAACCCGGTGAATTGGGGTGTAGATTAAGGTCCGTTTCCGGATCTCCAACAAAATGCCTGTAATCTTCAGGGTCATGGCCTCCGTAGAATGTCCAGGTGCCATATCCATATGTGCCATGAATATAACGGGCTTCGTTAATTGCATTATTCTCTCCCATGATCAAAACATCGGATTTAATCTGGTTTTTATGGTAAGCGGTTGTCTGCCCCATAAAGCCTTTCACTGTGCGTGTATGATTTTGTGTAAGCATAGCCGGGATAGGATCCCATTTAGCTGAAAAATCAAAGAGGGTGAAATAATCTGTATTCGGTGTGATCTTTCTTTTACGATGGTCAATGCTGGAAAATTCATATTCCAGTGGATTCCTGATCAGGGTGAAATCCTTAAAAGCAAAACAATTGTCATATTGCAATTTTTCCTGGGCCGTCGGATCAGCGCCATCTCCATCATATATTTCTGCGCAAATATCGACACCATTTGAAGCCAGTGCGATATCATAGGTATCTGTTGCTGAACACATTGCAAACATAAAACCGCCGCCTTCTACATATTCCCTGATTTTTTTTACGACCGATAGCTTCAATGCAGATACTTTTTCGAAACCGAGACTGTAGGCCAGTTGCTCCATTTTACGTTGATTCTCCTTGTACCACGGTTTGTTGGACTGTGACTGGTAAAACTTGCCGTACTGTCCCGTAAAATCCTCATGATGAAGATGAAGCCAGTCATATTGTGCCAGTTTATCTTCAAGAACATCCCTGTCGTATATGGTCTCATACGGGATCTCAGCATAGGTCAGCACCAATGTGACTGCATCATCCCAGGGCTGTACTTTCTCTCCTTTAGCGTTGAAATCAGGGGTATATACGGCAATTTTGGGTGCCTGTTGGAGTTTTATAACCTCCTGGTTGAGTTCGGGGTGACTTATATCTTCACGTATCTTATGAAACTGGGCATTTGGTATGACTTCATAGGTCACACCTCTTGTTTTACACTCCTTTTCAAATAGTGGATTGCTTTGAAAAGCAAAACTTCCTCCCCTGTAATTTAAAAGCCAGTAAGCTTCTCCCCCGTTTTCAAGAATCCAGTATGTAATTCCATATGCTTTCAGGTGATTCTTTTGTGCATCGTGGTCCATCGGAATTAAAATGTAAGAAGCATTCAGACAAACTGCCATAAGCATGCAACTCAGAACATAAAAAGTACGTTTCATATATTTCATTTAATACTAAGTATCTACAAAGTAACTTAACGTAAATGACATTAGCACTGTTTTAATAATCAAAGCATTAATATATTTTTAATATTTGCAAACGAATTATACATTGCCTTTGGAAAATATACAAATTTCATATCCATCCTATTTCCTGTTCATCATCCTGCTTATCGCACTTTTATTTGCTTTGGGGCTCTATTTCAGGGACAGGAAAATGAAAGAAACAAAAAAGTGGCTGCCGCTTGCCCTCGGTTTCTTAAGATATTTTTCCATTTTTGGTTTACTCTTCTTGTTACTGACACCCCTTTTCAAGAATCTTCTGACTGAAAAGCAGAAGCCAATCGTGGTCGTTGCCAATGATATCAGTAAATCTGTTATCGAATCTACCGAATTTAATAACCTGGATAGCCTGCAACTCAAAAAGCAAAACTTCATTTCAAATCTTTCAGAAGATTTTGATATTGTAGAAATTGAATTTGCCGAAAGGATGAGTTTCAATAACCAGGATTCCATTAATACGGAATCAAGCAATATTTCGGCTCCCCTGGAATACATTTCAGAATCATATGAAGATCAAAACCTGGGTGCAGTAGTACTCATTAGCGATGGGATCTTCAATGAAGGAAAAAATCCTCTGTACGCAGACGTAAGAATTGCATCCCCCCTTTATACGGTGCCGCTTGGTGACACATCCATAAGGACAGATCTGATGATAAGAAACGTCCTGCATAACCGGCTGGCTTATCTTGACGATCAGTTCCTGATTGAAGCAGACATCCAGGCCTATAATTCAAATGGCAAAAGAACTGCATTAAACCTATACAAAATAGTCAACGGGAAGGCCCAGCTGATGGAAAGTCAGCAAATAACTATCGACAAGGACAGATTTTTCAAATCATTCCAGTTTGAAGTAAAGGCAGACCAGGTCGGCAATGTAAAATACCAGTTAAGCCTTGGAAGAATAGATAATGAGATCAGTTATCAAAACAACAGCAGGAACCTGTATATAGAAGTTTTGGATGCAAGGCAGAAAATCCTGATTCTTGCCGAAGCACCTCACCCGGATATCAAGGCATTGAAGGCAATCATCTCGAATAATAAAAATTATGAATTCGAACTTTTTTATGCTAATGAAAATCCTGGCCTATTAGCAAATTATGATCTGGTTATATTTCATAATCTGCCAAGCCAGAAGAATCCTGTGAAAAATATAGTTGACCAGGTCAATACAATAAAGAAACCCGTCATCTATTTTGCCGGTTCATCCAGTGATATCAAGCGTTTCAACGAAATACAGGATGTACTGAAAATTGAAGGAGGCAAACCCAATCTGAATAATGTGACTCCAGTACTCTCAGATGATTTCAAGTTGTTCACCCTGAGTGATCATTTTAAAGGCAACATCAGTACATTCGTGCCTTTGAAATCACTTTTTGGCAATTACCTGATAACACCAACAAGTACGACCCTGCTCAACCAGAAAATTGGTAATGTAGAGACCAACTATCCCCTGATTTCATATTCCGATTTCAATAACCACAAACAAGCGGTCATCGCAGGTGAAGGACTTTGGAAATGGAGACTGATGGAATATGCTGAATTTGAAAACCATGACATAAGCTCAGAACTTCTTATAAAATCAATTCAGTACCTCACTTCCAAAGAAGATAAACGACCATTCAGGGTATATACGAATAAGAAATCCTATAAAGAAAACGAAAGCATTTCATTCGATGCTCAACTGTACAATGCTTCTTTTGAATCCGTTAATGATCCTGAAGCTTACCTTGTAATCACCGACCAGGAAGGAAAGAACTATGACTTTACTTTTTCCAAATCCAATAATTATTATGTCCTCGATGCCGGAAGATTTCCCGAGGGTAATTATAATTATACGGCAACTACAAATTACAACGGGAAAAAACTGTCTGCATCAGGAAAATTCAATATCCAGTCTGTTTTGAAAGAAAAATTCGATTTGACAGCAAAACATGATATGCTATATCAACTGAGTCGAAAATTTAATGGAGAAGTGGTTTACCCGGCAGAATTTTCAAAGCTGGAATCACTTATCAGGAATGACGAATCTATAAAACCAATCCTGTACCAGAAGACTGAAACGGAATCATTGCTTAATCTCAAATGGCTCCTTGGCCTGTTTATACTTTTACTCAGTATAGAGTGGTTCTTCCGACGGTATTTCGGCAGTTACTGATGTTAATCAGTATAAAGTACTAAGTATGAAATACGCAGTACTCCTCTTAATGTGCTATGACTATCCTTTTTGTGGTAAACCGATCACCGCTGAATAACTTCAGGAAATAAATACCACTTTCCAGCCTTGTTCCATCAAAAGGAAATATTTGTTTCCCGGACACTTTTCCATAATTCCTGGACGCAATCCTTTTTCCTGTAAGGTCAGTTACTTCCATTCTTACGTCCGTTGGTTCTTCAAAATCCATTTCAATATGACCGACTGAAGTCAAAGGATTAGGGTATACTTCAATGCTATTATCTATTTCAACATCAATGGTACTGGTCAATCCCTCTGAAACCGCCTCCTCTATCGTCGTACTTTGGGCATTGTCTACAACACCTGGTGGCGGCGTGACAAAAGCACTGACTATGTGCATGTTTTCATGGTTGAATTGATCAGGAATGGTATATGTAAACCTGTGAGTTATACTTGACCCTGTCTTGATTTCCTGGCCTGCATATGCACCTTCCATCCCTGCATAAGGTGTAAACATATATCGTCCGACATGATTGTAAACCATCTGGCTGGCTGGAACGGGTGTAGGCAATAATTCATATCCTCCCATGACGCCTGATCCTCCCCCGGCATAGGCATTAGCCTGGTTATAACCACTTGTCGTTCCGGTTACATTGTCCTCTGTCAATCCAACAAAAAGTTTTAATTCATCACCTTGCAAATCATAATTGAAGTGTGTTGTAATATCAATGATTAATTCCCTGGTAAATGCATCATATTCAGCACCATGAGTCAGGTATGCAATAGGTGAACCCTGAACCCTGGTTACAAAAGCCGGTTCCATTGCAGAAGGATCCATGACAGATTCCCTATTCATAACTACGCTCGGAAACCCGGTGAATCCCGGCCAGCCTGTCAAACCATCATCCCAGGCAGGAACCTCCATGGGATCCCTGTTGTGTACTGCTACACCAACGAAGTGATCAGGATATCTTTCAGTAAGAAGATTCATGAAAACATCACCACGAGGACACCACTGGCACCAGGTGCCTGTACCCTCTTCTACCAGTATTTTCTTTTTATCAGCAGGTGTAAAACCTTCCAAAACGATATTCTGGATATTGTTACACAAGTTTTCATCGGCATCCATGCCGTTGACTTTTAATATTTGAAGATTAACAGTGTTGGCTCCTCTTTCAAGAATTACCGAAGCATCAATATCGATTAATTCACTTCCCCCGGGAAGTATCGATAAATTATCATAAGATTCCTGGATTTGCATATTATTGACCGTGACACCAAGATCAACTGAACTGATTGTTTCAGATCCTTCATTGGAGATG
>JABDPK010000124.1 GCA_013042795.1 Saprospiraceae bacterium
TGAGCGTTTTCATCATGTCCAACTGCAGTTCACCTGCTTCAGGACTTACGATTGATGGAACAGTTCAGAATGCAAAGGATTTAACAGCTTATTTAGATTATAAAAGCCTGGATAATGCCATCCAGCCGATCGGAAATACACCAGTAGGTTCTAACGGAAAATTTTCATTTAATTATCCGGATGGATTAAAGACAGGTATCTACCGTGTCAGGATCGGTGCCAAAAGTGTAGACCTGATCATGCGTGGTGATGAAAAAAACATCAATATCAAGGGAGATATTAATAATTTTCAGACCTATAATTATGAGCTTAGTGGTAGTGAGCTTTCCGAAACATACAGGCAGAAGATTTCAGGTTTAATTAAACAAACTGAAAACAAGCAGTCTTTAGATGCATTTATGAAAAGTGATATAGATCCTTTGCTTGCAATGACTATGTCCCTTTCAACAGCACCTGCTAATCCGGCTAACCATGCTCTCTATAATGCAATATCAGGCAAACTAAAGACAGCCTATCCCGGGCAGGAAATCACCGATCAATACGGGAAGTTTGCACTCCAGATGGAAAAGCAGTACAAAATGCAGCAATCCAAGTATGCAGTGCAGTTAGGTCAACCAGCTCCTGATATTGTTTTACCTGATGTGGATGGAAAAACGAGGAAGCTTTCTGATCTGAAAGGCAGTATTGTCTTACTCGATTTCTGGGCTTCATGGTGCGGTCCATGCCGAAGAGCCAACCCCCATGTCGTTGAAACCTATCATAAATACAAAGAACAGGGGTTTACCGTATTCAGTGTCTCACTTGATGGACTGGATGCACGAACCAAAAGCAGGTTTCCCGAAGCTCAACTTGATGAGCAAATGAAAAAACAGAAACAAAGATGGTTAGATGCCATTGCAAAGGATAAACTTGAATGGGATTGGCATGTGAGCGATCTCAAAAAATGGGATTCTTCAGGTGCTGCTACATATGGAGTAAGAAGTATTCCTACAACTTTCCTTATCGACAGGGATGGAAATATTGCAGCGCTCAACCCAAGGAACAATCTGGAAGAAGAGATTAAAAAGATCATATAAATTAAATCAGCAACTGGTGGCATGCTATTCCGCATGCCACTGCTGCATTTAATGATTCTGCTCCGCCTTTACCTTCAATCCTGACTTTATATTTTAATTTTTCGGCTATTCCTGGACTGATACCCCTTGCTTCATTTCCGATTATAAGTAAGCCATTGGATATTTTTTCATTAATCCTGATGTCCTCGCCATCTAACACAAGTCCATAGGTATTTTCAAATACTTCCAATAAAGGATCAAAATCAGATACCAAAAGCTCTACCCTGTTGTGACTTCCCATGGATGCCTGAACGACTTTGGGATTGTAATAGTCTACGCACTCAGTACTGCTGATCAGATGCCTGACTCCAAACCAATCCGCAATCCGGATTATAGTCCCCATATTCCCTGGATCCCTGATATCATCAAGATATAAAGCCCAGGATTCACCGAGATCCACTGAATCTTTGAGCTGACTTGACGGCATATTGCAGACTATTAAAATTTTGTTAGCATGTTTCAGAGATGAAATATTATTAAGATCTTTATCTTTACAGATAATAGTCTTTCCCGGGAATGGTGTAACCAGCATCGTATTTTCTTCATACCAATTCTGGTTGCAGAATATTTGTTCAATTTCATATTTTCCATTGACCAAATATTCCTCGCATATTTTTGGGCCTTCCGCAATGAATTTGTTATACTTTTGCCTGAATTTAAGCTGGTGAAGTGATTTTATATTTTTCTTTAATTGATTAGTGAGCATCGTTTGAAAAATTCTGATAAGAATATTCTGTCTACCTATTTACTTCCAAAGATCATCATCCTGGTTTTTACAGCAATTTTGGTGCTGCCATCATGTAATACTACAAAATTCCTAAAAGACGATGAACTCCTTCTTAACAGGTTGGATACCAAAATTATTTCTGCGGATAAAAAAACAAATGTCAGTGAACTGAAATCTGAATTGCAGCAGTTCTATAAACAGGTTCCAAACACTAACTTCCTGTTTGTCCCCCGAGAATGGTACTGGTATAGAAACCAGGAACCAGGCGATACGACATGGTTGAAGAAATGGCGTAGAAACTCATTGGGTGAAGAGCCATCCATCCTGAAAGAGAACCTGAAAGAACAAACCAGGGCAGGTATGCAAAACTACCTTAGGAACAAGAAAGGATTCTACAACGCCCAGGTTGAATCCGAGGTAAAAGCCAATGGCAAACTGGCAAGTGTCACCTATAAGGTAAATCCAGGAACCCAGTACACAATCAACAGTATTCGCTATCTGTCCAAAGACAGCTCACTGGTGAATATCATAAATGACATATCTAAAGAAAGCCTTTTAAAGAAAGGAGATCCGATCGATGCGTTTAATTTTGACCTTGAAGCTCAAAGGATCACGAGTGAACTTCAAAACCTTGGTTATGCTGATTTTAATCTGAATTACATCGATATCAAAGGTGACAGTACCGAGTTATTAAACGGCATTGACATATTCTTTGAAATACTTCCATACCAGGACAACCAGGCTCATAAAAAATTCAAGGTCGGCGAATTAAAAATATATACAGACTATCACCAGTTTCAAAAGGAGGAAAATGTCAGCTCGGAAACGCTGTTCGGCAGTGAATATTTCAAAGAATCCAAAGATTTCATAGTCAGGCCTTCGATTATAAATCAAAAGATATTCCTCCTCAATAATGCCATTTTCAGGGCTGAAGATTACAGGAAAACAATTCGGAAATTATTCAGCCTTGACAGTTATCGCTTTGTCAAAATCAACCAGCAGGTAAACCCACTTTCAGATACTTTAATAGATTACACCATCTTCCTTACACCTCAAAACAACAAATGGATATTTGACCTTGGAACAGATATTTTCTTTTCGAATATTTCAAGGGTAGATAATAACCTTATAGGGTTTGCTGTAGGTACCGGCCTGACCAACAGGAACGCCCTCGGTGGTTCAGAAAGATATAAATTAAGTGTTGAAACCGGGGTGGAATTCAAAGCTGGAACGCCTATCCAGACAAATACATTGTCACTCGGGATAAACAATTCTCTGGATATCCCTAAAGTAACCAAACCATTGAACCTTGTCCTTCTGATGAACAAGATTGGAGTGATCAATGATAAATCCATGAGAGTCCTGAATGAAGAAGGCAAGACAACCATTAGCCTTGGTTATAATTTTCTCGACATCCTGGATAACTATAAAATCTCATCTTTTAATACAAGTTATGGATATGATTTCAGGCCTACCAAAAAGCACCGGCTTGTCTTTAACCAGATCGGATTTAACCTGACAGAGTATACAGTCAGACCGGCTTTCCAGATCATCCTGGATTCAAACCCCTTGCAACAAAGAAGATTTGAAACGGTATTCTTTTCCGGTTTGATCTTTAAAGATCTTACATATTATTTCCAAAGTGACAATGGCCCATACAGGTCCAACTATGCTTTTATAAGCAGTCTTGAACTATCAGGTCTTGAAGTCTACCTTGCAAACAAATCCTATAATGCATTAAGCGGATCCAACAATGTATGGCGTGTTACCGATGATATAGATTTTGAAAAATTTGCAAAATTCAGTGTTGATGGAAGATGGAACAGGAGGATATTCAAGGAATCCAGCCTGGCGGCAAGATTTAAAGCGGCAGTAGCTGTGCCGTATGGTGAAGATAACGGAGTGGTTTCCTTTATTAAGCAATTGCTGGTTGGCGGTCCTAACAGTATACGGGCATGGCGTCCCAT
>JABDPK010000137.1 GCA_013042795.1 Saprospiraceae bacterium
GAAGTAATGATATTTGTTTTGGCTTTATCAAGTCCGGCTTAATGCTTGGTAAACTGCAATAATAAAACCTTTGTTTATAGGAAATAGTTTATCTGGAGCTGGTTAAAGCAAAATTTCTACTGGAAAACATATGCAGATCCGGAAAGCGAAGCTCCGCCATCATCATTAGGTGCACCGGTGCAGACATGATCACTTGAGATAGAAACGCTTCTACCAAAAGAATCACCCGCCGATGCATCACTTGCTTTTAATTTAGATAGTTGAGTCCAGAAAGTACCTGAACGAATGAATATATATGCAGATCCTGAATTTGTTCCTCCGTCATCATCAAATGGAGCCCCTATACATGCATAGTCACCTGATATGGAGACACTTATTCCAAAGTTATCATGCGCCCCTGCATTGATTGTTGTTAGTTTGGCTTGTTGAGTCCACGAATTCCCTGATCGAGAATAAATATATGCGGATCCTGAATTTGTTCCTCTGTCATCATCATAAGGAGCTCCAATACAAACATAGTCACCTGATATCGAGACACATAATCCAAATTCATCATCAGTAGAGGCATCGTTGGCTATTAATTTTGCTTGTTGGGACCAGCTCGTACCAGATCGTTTAAAAATGTAAGCTGATCCAGAGTTCACTAAACCCCCTTCATCATCCCCACTAGTGCCTATGCAGGCATAATCACCCGAGATGGACACGCTAATTCCAAAGCCATCATATAGTTCAGCATCGTTTGCTGTTAATTTTGCTTGTTGGGACCAGGTCGTACCAGATCGTTTAAAAATATAAGTGGATCCTGTAGCTACCGAATTATCATCATCATAAGGAGCTCCAATACATGCATATTCTCCATTTATGGATACACTCCTTCCAAAGAAATCATCTATATCCGCATCATTGGAAGTCAGTTTTGCTTGTTGGGACCAGCTCGTACCTGACCGTTTGAAAATATATGCAGAACCTGATTTTGATCCTCCGTCATCATCTAAAGGAGCTCCAATACATGCATAATCCCCATCAATAGATACACTCCATCCAAAATAATCATTTGCATCTGCATCATTTGCTGTTATTTTGTCTTGTTGGGACCAGGTTGTACCAGAACGAACAAAAATGTAAGCTGACCCCCAGTCTGTTGCTCCAACGTCATCATAAGGTGCACCTATACATGCATAATCTGCATCAATGGATACGCTCCATCCAAAATGATCACCCGCTCCGGCATCACCTGCAGTAAGTTTATCGGATTCTGTATTATTTGTATTTCCGAATTGTTTCATTTTTGTCAAAGACAACCATTCATTCCCGTTAAATCCCTCAAAATCCTGCGTCGTATCATTCCACCTGATGGTGCCAGCAGTCGGAGTGTTGGTTGAGGACCCTATTTTAATGGAACCGTCAACATCTAGTTCCTGGCATGAGAGATTATAAAAACCGAAGAAAACCATCAGAAACGAGAGAAGGAGAGATTGTAGTTTCATTAGAAGATATTTTCTTGGAATCTGTCATGAAATTCTGAAAAAGTCAATGATGCAGATCATTAAGAAAACATATGAGTCATTTCATTATGGCAGGTAAAGGGGATGGAAAGATATTAGATGCTAGACAAGAGATGCTAGACAAGAGATGCTAGACAAGAGATGCTAGATTTTTATGCTTGTTACTCAAGAGATTCCAGGATTTTGAAATAATTATAGCTTCAAAGTCTAAAGTCTATTGTCTTGAATCTAAAAAAAGGTGCCCAAAACCATGCCTTCATTTCATTACGGCAGGTACACGGGAGAGGAAAGACATCAGATACTAGACATGAGACGCTAGATTTTTATGTTTGTTACTCAGGAGATTGGCAGATTTTGAAATAATTATAGCTTCAAAGTCTAAAGTCTATTGTCTTGAATCTAAAAAAAAGTACCCAAAACCATGCCTTCATTTCATTACGGCAGGTACACGGGAGAGGAAAGATATCAGATACTAGACAAGAGACGCTAGATTTTTATGTTTGTTACTCAGGAGATTGCCGGATTTTGAAGTAATTATAGCTTCAAAGTCTGAAGTCTTATGTCTATTGTCTTGAATCTAAAAAAAGGTGTCCAAAACCATGCCTTCATTTCATTACGGCAGGTAAACGGGAGAGGAAAGACATAAGATTTATAATTTCTGATATTAAGAGAAATCGCTAGCTGAAAAAATGGTAGTGATCCAGTCTGAAGTCTTAAATCTAAAGTCTTAAGTCTAAAAAAAAGGTGCCCAAAGCGGGACTCGAACCCGCACGCCCATACGGACACATGGCCCTCAACCATGCCTGTCTACCAGTTCCAGCACTTGGGCAACTGAAATGGAATACAAATATATGCTTTAGTATAAAGTACTAAGTAAAAAGTACGAAGTAAATTATGGATGAATACTTATCGGGAATATAATTTCATCATTTTGGTTCTGAAGAACAATGTAATAGGTGCCATTCGATAAATTGTTCGGAATCTGAATTCTTGAATTCGTGTATGTCGTCTGCAGAATTTTCTCACCCAGATTATTATATATTCTAATTGATTTATCGGGTGATAAATGGTCTGATTGTATATATAAATAATTTCCTGCTTTGACAGGATTAGGATAGATTGAGATACCTGAAATGAGTTCCTCAACAGTATTTACAGAAAGGTCACATGGGTTAAAAACCGTACACTGAGTGAAGTTCAGGGTATCGGTCATTTCACAAGGTCCGTCTTTGTCAGCATTGAATACAAGAGTATGGGAATCAGAGATATCAACCTCGTTTATAATATCTGAAAAAAACAGCGCCGGCTCTCTTGATATTTCTGCTGGTTCATCATACATATCACAATTGTCAGTCGGATTGGTGGATCCCAATGGCGCAGTAAATGAATGATATAATCCCTGAAGTGAAATCAACTTCATTTTTGTTTTCGAATTGTTGTTCTCAATGCACCTGATATGTTTATAAATCCGTCCTGGTCCATGCTGTTGTAAATAGTAATTGGGATTTCCCAATTCCAGGTATTTCATACTCAGGATATTATCAAGACAATATGGTACAGCTTCATCTTTCGTCGTATGGATCATAAACAGGGGTATATCATCCTCGGCTTCTATCCATTCCGTTCTGCTTATTGAACCTGCAATAGATGCCACACCTGCTACATGGAATACGGATCCTGGATTCGGGGATTCTCCAAACTCGTCTGGCCCTCCCATGATTGATTCCAATGATTCGTTAGCTTTTGTTTTTTCAAATGGAAGGTCATCAACAGCATATGCTGCGTGCAAAGCGCCGACTGCACCTGTACTGACACCCAGGTAAAAAACATTGGAAGGATCTATTCCCAAATCTTCATAATCGTTAACAACCTTCCGATGTGCTGCTCTTGTATCCTGGAGCATGGAATAATTCATCTTCATAAAGCTTTCAGCTCTACAGTCGTTATTACTATTCTCGCAGGCACAATTCTGACAACCCTGAACAAGTGGCCCCAACCCGGTTACATTTTTAGCAGCTCTCATGTCCCAACCTTTCCTGTAGTTGATTGAGCATACCACATATCCTCTCATGGCTAAATCCAGGGATTGTGATACCGGACCTGATCCTTCATTTGTAGATTTGGCATAATTATATCCACCACCATGAATAAAAATGATCACCGGTCTGTTATTGCATGCATCAAACTCATTTTTCGGTCGATAAATTTTATAACTGATTTCCCATTTTCCTGGTTCAGAAGGATGCATAAAGTCCCTGGGATCAAAGCAAACAATATTCAGACTAGTATCCCCATCATTCCACAAATCATCGTTATTAAAACTTGCATAGACTTCATCAAATATTTCTATTTCGGATTCCTGGAAAACAATCTCCTGAAATCTATCCGGTGAATCACAATCTAATTGTCCATAAGATTGAGTTAAAAATGCGAGGAAGAATAAAGGCACAAGAAGTTTCATCGGGTACATATTTAGTACTTTTTGTATAATCTCAAGCAAATCCTGGTCATTAAAGTTTCTCTGTAACTTTTTGTTGAAAACCTAAATTATAAACTCTATGACAAATAACGTTTATAGCCTGTGGTCTAATATCTGGCGTCTGATGTCTTAGTACTTATTCATCGACCATACATATAACAGCATTCCTTAATTTAAAACAATCCACATATATTGCAATCTAAACAGCAATTACTTACATATAGGAAACTTTTTAATAAGTTTTTTGTTGATATAATTGACATTTGGAGAATTACTGTATACATTAGTGTTAGGGAAAGACGAAATCCCCCTTAATCTTATTATTTCAGTGAATATTAACGGCTCGTACGAGCACGAAATAAAGACGTAGTTTTCTTATTTTGAGACCTTAGTCGAAAAAGCCCGAGTTACAGAACTTGGGCTTTTCGCATTTTGGTACGCCTGATAAAAATGCTGGCGGCAATACATAATACGGCACCTCCAATCCAAAGGCTGTCAAATCCAAATTGGTCAGCGATAAACATGCCGGCAAGTGGACTAATAATTTGAGATATTGAAAAAGTCATGGTATACAGACCCATATATTTACCACGGTTATAGTCCTGTGAAAAGGACAATGCATATGTATTGGAAAACGGGAAACTTAATATTTCGCCAATCGTAATAAAAAGTGTGAAGATCAACGCTGCAATAATAAAGTTGGGAATGATACTGAGAAATATAAAGGAAAGACCAATAAGTAAGCCACCAAAAACAACCAGGCCGACAGTTGTAAACCGATTTTCAATCTTATAGATCAAAGGCATTTCGATGATGGCAATCACCAGGCCATTCAAGGCCATGAACAAGCCGATCATGGATTCATCAAATCCAAATCCGGTTTTAAAAAATAGAGGTATCGTAAATATTAATTGAAAGAATACAATGAGTGTTAAAGTAAATAGAAACAAATATGACAGGTAAGACGTATTGGTCCACGGCATATCCGGGTTGTTTTTTTGTTCCTCTGTCATTTCATGTGCTAAAGCTCTTTGTGGCCTGTTTCTAAAAAAGAAATAGAATAAAGTACCGCCAATTAAAATGGCTGTTCCGTTAAATATGAAAAGGAAGTCATAGCCCATAAACGAAGCAATATATCCACCCATAAATGGACCGATCGCGTATCCAAGGTTAATTGCAAGTCGAACCAATGACAAGGACCGTGTAGTATTCTCTTTCTTGGAAAATGTCTGAATAGCTGTCAGGTTGGCGGGTCGAAAAGCATCAGCGATAAGGCTCAACATAAAAATGCCTCCACATAAGACATAAAAATCTTTTAGAGTCATAATACCATAAAATGCAAGGCCAGTCATAAGTAAACTTATGTACATGACTTTGAAAAAGCCGATCTTGTCTGTCAGTATTCCGCCAATAAAAGCTCCTGCTACGGAACCGGCGCCAAAGCAAGCCATCACAATACCACATTTGGCCAGGCTGAAACCCAATTCCTGGTTCAGGTAGATACTAAGGAATGGCAAAACCATGGCCCCGCTTCGATTTATAAGCATCACCAGGGAAAGCAACCATATTTCCCTGGAAAGTCCTTCGAAGGATTTATAGTATACAGTATCTCTAAACCATTTGATCAATGGTCATCCGGATTTGGGTTCGCAGCTAATGCGCGTCTTTTGAGTTTTTGAAGGAAAGGACTTGCAAATATGAAATCCTGGAGTGTTTCATTTGGATTTTCCAGAACCTCATCCTTGTTACCCTGCCATGCCAGGAGGCCTTCATGTAACAGACAGATGTTTTCACCGATTTCCATGACCGAGTTCATGTCATGGGTATTAATGATGGTTGTGATATTATTGGCATCGGTCAGTTCTGATATGAGCTCATCTATTTTAATCGCTGTTTTGGGGTCGAGTCCTGAATTGGGTTCGTCAGCAAATAGATATTTTGGTTTAAGTACAATCGCCCTGGCAATACCAACTCTCTTTTGCATACCTCCGGAAATTTCAGACGGAAATTTATTGTTGATGCCCTCCATACTCACTTGTTCCAGGCATTCATTAACACGTTTTAACTTTTCTGCATAGGTTTTATTGGTAAACATATCCATCGGGAAACGAATGTTTTCTTCAACGGTCATTGAGTCGAAAAGAGCATTACCCTGAAAGAGCATACCTACTTCCATACGAAGGCTTAACAATTCTCTTTTATTCATTTCACACAGGTCACGTGTGTCATACCAGACATGGCCTTGTGTAGGACGCATAAGTCCTACCAAAATCTTGAGGAGTACAGTTTTTCCTGCACCGGACTTCCCTATGATCAAATTGGTCTTTCCTGTTTCAAACAAGAAGTCTATGCCTTTGAGGACCTCAAGATCTTTGAATGATTTATATATTCCTTTAGCGTGTATCATTAGGTGGTAAGTAAAACGGCGATGATATAATCTGCAATCAGGATTACAATAATTCCAAAAACAACTGCACGGGTACTGGCCTGACCCAATTCGATACTACCGCCTTTTACGAAGTAACCCTGGTAACAGGCGATAGATGTGAGAATATAGGCAAAAACAACTGCTTTGATATACATCATTGTCACATTGTAAGGCTCAAAAAATGACCTTAGGCCCTGGATAAATTCCTCACTGGAAAATGACCCTGAATATAAAGTAGCTACATAGCCTCCTGTAATACTAAAAATAGCTGCAACCGATATCAAAAGGGGAATGACGATAAGAGCCGCAACGATTTTTGGTAAAACAAGGAAAGATGCAGTATTGACACCCATAATTTCCATGGCATCAATATGTTCTTTTTGTCGCATACCTCCTATTTCGGATGCCATATTCGATCCGACCTTACCAGCAAGGATTATCGATGAAAATGTAGCTGCCAGTTCAATGATTGACATATCTCTGACAATATAGCCGATATAGTATCTAGGAATGAAAGTACCATCAAGCTGGTAGATGAACTGAACAGCCGTAACCGCACCGATAAAAAAAGAAACCACGAAAATGATCATCAATGATCCTACACCTATACTATGCATCTGCCGGATAGTTTCCTTGTAATACATACTCCACTTTTCAGGAGGTCTGTAGATCATCCTGTGCCACATGACATATCGCCCTATATGATATAGTATATTCATATTTTTTTTAAAGACATGTGAAGGTAAGCTTTTTAATAGTTATCACTTATTTGAAATAATAACCCAGCAATCAAAATGACATTTTAAGTTGTGAAATTGTTCAGTTAAACATAAATATTTAAAAACCTTTCATAAAGCGCATCTTCTGGGTGTTTTTTCTCAACTTAGTTTTTCAATAAGATCAATATGAATGTAATTGTAACCGGTGCAACAAAGGGAATCGGACGTGCTATTGCTGAAAATCTTGCTGTGCGCGGCTATAATCTTGCCATTTGTTCAAGAAACGAGTCTGAATTAGAGCAAACCAAGACAGCATTACTCAAAATTAATCCTGCCATCAAAGTTTATTATAAGACTGCTGATTTGTCAATTAAGAACGAAACACAGGCATTTGGTTCATTTTGCATGGAAGTATTTCCTGTTATTGATGCCTTGATCAATAATGCCGGATACTATATCCCGGGTGAAATCCATAATGAAGAAGAAGGAGTCCTTGAAAGTATGATCGAAGCCAATCTTTACAGTGCTTATCATTTAACCCGAAAGATCATTCCATCCATGTTGAAAATGAAGAATGGATATATTATAAATATGGCATCTATTGCAAGTATCATGTCTTATCCTAATGGTGGTTCATACAGTATATCAAAATTTGCATTGCGGGGTTTCTCAATGGTACTGAGAGAGGAATTGAAAGACAAAGGGATAAAAGTGACGACAATCATGCCGGGTGCTACATGGTCTAATTCATGGGCTGGGGTGGAATTGCCAAAGGAAAGACTCATGCAAGCTTCAGATATTGCTGTTGTTGTGGCTTCGATTTTCGATATGTCGCCATCTGCGGTGATGGAAGAAATTATTCTGCGACCTCAATTGGGAGACCTTTAGGGGGAGGATTATTCATTAAGCCTGAAACCGACACCATGAATGTTTTCAATACTTATTGAGTCGTCTTTCTTAAGATATTTTCTGAGTCGGCTTATAAATACGTCCATGCTCCGTCCCATAAAATAATCATTTTCACCCCATATACGTTCAAGGATAGTACTTCTTTCAATGATCTTGTTCTTGTTATTTATAAGAAGCTTGAGAAGGTCTGCTTCTTTTTTCGTCAGCTGAGTACATTCCTCATCATAAAACAATTTCAGGTTATCGTGATCAAGTTCATAATTGCCAGCTTTTAGAACTGGCATATCCTGACTCCCGGTAATGTATCTTCTCTTTAGAAAGATCTCTATCTTCAAAAGTAATTCTTCGATGCTGAATGGCTTAGTGATATAATCGTCTGCACCCAGTTTGAGACCTTTTAATTTATCTTCTTTCAATGACTTTGCAGTCAGGAAAATAATTGGGATTTGTGAGTGCCGGCTTCTGATCTCACGGGCCACGGCAAAACCATCAACTTCCGGTAACATAACATCCACAAGACAAAGATCGAAACTGTCTTTCTTGAAATAGTTGATCGCTTCCTTCCCATCTTTTGCGTGTGTTACTTTGTAACCATTTAATTCAAGGTTATCCTTGGTCACAAAGCTTAATACTTCATCGTCTTCAACATAGAGAATATGTTCTTTATTCATGATTTATAGTTTTTGGTATTTCCAAAATGACTGAAGTCCCTTTATTTATCTCTGAAAACAGGTCTATTTTCCAACCATGTGTATCACAGATGTTTTTCACATAATACAATCCCAGCCCGAAGCCTTTTACGTTATGTACATCCCCTGTTGATACCCGGTAAAATTTATTGAATATACGTTTTAACTGGTCTTTACTTATACCTATACCACTATCCCTGATGATCAACCTGATGTATTGCTGGAAACCAATAATCTGTATCTTGACTATCGGGTTTTTCCCGCCATACTTCAATGCATTATCAATGATGTTTGACATCACATTTGTGAAATGCAATCTGTCAGCTTTTATAAAAATATCTTCATTATAATCCTCCAATAAAATGGTGCCATCAGCTGCATCATATTTAATGCGTTCCTGGGTTATGATGTGTTCAAGGAATGGAATAAGTTCTATGACCTCCAGGTTTAACTTAAATTGATCTTTCTCCAGTTTGGCTATATTCAAAACCTTTTCGACTTGTGAATTTAACCTGTCATTCTGGTTGCTGATAATGGATGCGTATTGTTTTAATCTTGGATTTGAATCTACCATTTCATTTTGCATCAACACCTCGGATGCGATTTTTATCGAAGAGATTGGTGTTTTGAACTCATGGGTCATGTTATTTATAAAATCCTTTTGAAGATCAGTAACCTGCTTTTGCCTTGCAATGACCCATATAGCATAGAAAAAGGATAACACTGCAAGAATGGTAAGAATACTGAATAATACAGTCACACGCAGATCGTTGATAAGATATGAATTACGCGAAGGAAAGTTGACAACGAAATAATAGATCAGGTCATTGAATTTTGGAAGATTTTCACTCCTTTCCAGTGCTTCCGCACCGACACTCAGATTACAGTAGTTTCCATAAACAAGGTCATCTGAAGCGCAATCATACACAGCATATTCAAAAGCGGTATTCAGGGATAACTCATTAAATTCCCTGATGAGAAAATCCTCCAGAATATTGGCATCGATCACGCTGTTTATATTAACCGAATAGTAGTTGGATGCCCTGCGTTGGATCAGGTTGTTTTTTGGCAGATCAGTTTGGTTGTAAATTGCAATTTTTTCAGCCACTTTTCTCAAAGCGATCATGACCGTCTGGTTGAATTCTTCCTCTTTCCTGTCCCAGCTCTGGATGACCCAGAATGTCTGGAAAAACAGGATACCTGCAATGGCGAGAGATCCCAGTATGAGGATGAGCTTTATTGTATTATTAGGCATTTTAAGCTTATAAGACTTATAGATACAATGATAAAGAAAGAAAATTCACTAATTCTATGACATTTTAATTTGCTTGACTTCTCATTAACACTTTATTGATGATATAAATTCAATAGAAAACAAGAATACCTTATAAGCTTGTAACTAATCTCTTTCAATTTAAATAGCTTTGTATCAATGAAGTTATTCTGGTTTCTTTTTTTGACTCTTATATTCCCTTTTACACTTCAGGGACAAAAAGAAAATCCTTTTGATGTTTTCAGGGACAAGGATACCGTTTTTATAAAAGCTACTGAATCCATTCTTCAAAATGATAATATTTCTGAACCAACAAAAATAGAGGGGGATAACCCTTTTGATATTTCACATATACCCATAAGGAAAAATCAGTATGAAGAGATCGAGAATCTGAGTTTTAAAAAGGATGAAGGGAAAAAAGAAACAATTGCAATATCCTATGGTCCCTTATGGGCTCTGACATTGTCTTTATGCCTCCTGGCGTATATGATTTTTATAAAAAAAGATCACTTTATGACCTTGCTGAGGTCTTTATTCAATGATAATTTTCTAAGAGTAATTAATTACGAACAGAATGGTGGAAAAAATCTGATTTATATCCTTGGCTATATTCTCTTCATTCTGAACATTGGACTTTTTATTTATTTGGTTTTGACTGAGCTTTTCGAACTGGATAATCAATTTGGTGTACTTTTTCTTGCGATTGCCCTGATCATTTTTTATGTGGGCAAGCATATTGTCAATTCGATATTCTCAAAAATATTTTACGTCTCCAGGGAAAATGAGATTTACGATTTTACGATAATCACATTTTACAATTTTATATCTATTTTTTTCTTAGTTATAAATATCCTGATTGTATTTGGACCCAATGTTTGGATTAAACCAATGGCAGCTACAGGGGTATTTATTTATATTGCTTTTTTGCTTTTACGTTACTACAAAGGATTAAGGATCGGCCGAAATTTTGTAAGGCAGTATTATTTTCATTTTTTTCTTTATTTTTGCGCCTTTGAATTTTCGCCTTGGGTCATTACCTATACGTTGGTTAAGGACCTTTTTTTATAAAAGTTAGAATTTGTTTATGGCCTCCAGAGCAATGCCTAAAATGAAAGAATCTTATAAAAAAATCAAAACTATTCTGATTTCTCAGCCCAAGCCTGAAAGATCACCTTATTTTGATATAGAAAAAAAATGGGGCATTAAAGTTGACTGGCGACCATTTATCCATGTAGAACCAGTCACAGAAAAAGAATTCAGACGTAATCGATTACGACCGGATGAATTTAGTGCTGTTATTTTTACAAGTAAAAACTCCATTGAGCACTTCTTTAGAATGTGTGAGGAAATGAGAGTGAAAATGTCACAGCAAACAAAATATTTCTGTCTTACAGAAGCTATAGCCAATTACCTTCAAAAATTTATTGTTTACAGGAAGAGAAAAGTTTTTGTTGGTGTAAGGAAAATCAAAGACCTGGAAGCTTCATTTGAAAAACATAAGGAAAACGAAAGATTCCTTCTGCCATGTTCTAACCTGGGAGCCAAAGATGTCGTTAAATATCTTGAAGAAAAAGAGATAAACTTCAAAGAAGCCATGATGTACAGGACAGTAAGCAGTGACCTTTCTGATCTGAAAGATATCACTTATGATTGCCTGGTCTTCTTTAGTCCCCTGGGGATTAAGTCTCTTTATGACAACTTTCCTGATTTCAAGCAAAATGAAACAAGATTGGCGATATATGGTAAATTAACCTTAAAGGCTGTAGAAGAAAAAGGTCTGTATGTGAATATTATGGCACCTGCACCTGATGTTCCTTCACTTTCTATGGCTCTTACCAACTACCTGAATAAGTCCAATAAGTAGGAGGCAACTAATTCTTCCATTACTTTGTTTGAGATTAGGAATGCTTATATAGCAAATCTATATTTGTTATATAATTTCTTTCTTTAATATCAGTTACAATAAGTTGATTTATGCCTGAGTTTTGTCATCTCCATTGCCACACCCAATATTCACTTCTTGATGGAGCATCTGACATTTCTTCTATGATGGACAAAGCTGTACGCGATGGTCAGAAAGCCGTTGCATTGACTGATCATGGCAACATGTTTGGAGCGTTCAAATTTGTAGCTGAAGCCAATAAGCGTGATATCAAACCGATCGTGGGGTGTGAATTTTACCTTGTTGAAGACAGGCATATAAAATCATTTTCCAGAAGCAAAGGAGAAAGAGATAGACGTTATCATCAGTTACTCCTGGCAAAAAACAGGGAAGGCTACAAAAACCTGATGAAATTGTGTTCATTCGGTTTTACCGAAGGCTTATACCAGAAATTCCCGAGGATAGACAAAGAACTGATTGAAAAATATCATGAAGGTGTTATCGCCAGCAGCTGTTGCCTGGGCGCTGAAATCCCAAGTCTTATTGCACAGGATCGGCTGGAAGAAGCCGAAGAATCCCTGAAATGGTGGATGAACCTTTTCGGTGATGATTATTATATTGAATTGCAAAGACATACAGGTCTCGAAAAGATTGATATCATAAATAAAAACGGCCAAAAGACTTTTTCAAAATATAGTCAGGAAGATATCAACCAAATCCTGATCGGCTTTGCAAGGAAACATGATGTGCGTTTGATCGCAACAAATGACTCGCACTATGTTGAGGAAGAGGATGCCCCATCACACGACATTCTCTTATGCATAAACACCAATTCCCTGATTGAGGAAGAAACAAGGTTTAAATTTCCTTCATCGGATTTCTATTTCAAGACTCAGGAAGAAATGAGTGTCTTGTTTAAAGATGTGCCGGAAGCTATCGACAACACCATACATATCTACGATAAAGTCGAAAAGCTTGACCTGAAAAGGGATGTTTTACTACCAGCTTTTCCTTTACCCCAAGGATTTGCTAACCAGGAAGACTACCTGAGACATCTGACTTTTGAAGGTGCCAAAATGCGATATACCAATATTACACCGGCAATAGAAGAAAGATTGAATTTTGAACTTGGTGTAATCAATCACTCAGGGTATCCGGGATATTTTCTAATTGTACAGGATCTGACCAGTTCAGCGCGACAGATGGGTGTAGCAGTCGGTCCTGGTCGGGGTTCAGCAGCAGGCTCGGCCGTCGCCTATTGCCTTGGAATCACAAATATCGACCCCATCAAATATGACTTGCTATTTGAGCGTTTCCTGAACCCGGAAAGAATTTCAATGCCTGATATCGATATCGATTTTGATGATGAAGGACGCTCAAGGGTCATCGACTATGTCATTGATAAATATGGAAAAAACCAGGTAGCACAAATCATCACTTATGGTACGATGGCTGCAAAAATGTCTATCAGGGATGTAGGTCGGGTAATGAATGTTCCCTTAGCTGATGTAGACAGGGTTTCGAAAGCATTTCCAGCCCACCTCGCCGCCAGTTTGAAAAATATTCTGCATAAAGATGACATTCCTGAAATGCTTAAAGCAAGCATGAACAAAGATGATGTGGATAAGGCTTACCAATTCAGGAAAATGGCAAATCAACAGGACAAGATCGGGGAGATGATTCGTTCTGCCAAAGAAATTGAAGGGTCAGTCAGAAACACTGGAATACATGCCTGTGGTGTTATTATCACACCGGATGAAATCATGAATCATGTTCCTGTCTCTGTGGCCAAAGATTCTGATTTGCTGGTCAGTCAGTTTGACAACAGCGTAGCAGAAGATGCCGGTCTTTTGAAAATGGACTTCCTGGGTTTAAAAACCCTCACTATCATCAAGAATGCCGTTGAATTTATCAAGACAACAAAGGGCTTTGACCTGGATATTGATGAACTTCCGTTAGATGACCCGGAGACATTCAAGCTTTTTGAACGTGGGGAAACAATCGGAATCTTTCAATATGAATCCCCGGGAATGCAAAAGCACCTCATGGATCTCAAGCCCAATATGTTTGAGGATCTTATTGCGATGAATGCTTTATATCGCCCGGGCCCTCTTCAGTATATTCCTGAATTTATTGCAAGAAAGCATGGAAGGCAGAAAATTGTGTTTGATCTGCCTGAAATGGAGGATTACCTTGCTGAAACATATGGGATTACAGTTTACCAGGAACAGGTGATGCTCCTTTCCCAAAAATTGGCCGGATTTTCAAAAGGTGAAGCTGATCAGTTGAGGAAAGCCATGGGTAAGAAAAAGAAGAAGATCATTGACGGGATGTATCCTGACTTCCTCAAGGGATGTGAGAAAAATGGTCACCCCGTCAAGATTGTAGAAAAAATATGGAAAGACTGGGAAGCATTTGCATCTTACGCATTTAACAAATCTCATTCTACATGTTATGCCTATATCGCTTTCCAAACGGCGTACCTCAAATCACATTATCCGGCAGAATTCATGACTGCTGTCTTGAACCACAATAAATCAGATACTTCGAAACTAAATTTCTTCCTCCGGGAATGCAAGAGAATGAAACTAAGTGTTTTTGGTCCTGATATAAATCAAAGCGGCATCAATTTTACGGTAAACAAAAAAGGGGAGATCCGTTTCGGATTGTCAGCTTTAAAAGGATTGGGAGAAGGGCCGGCAGAAGAGATTATCAGGGAAAGAGATGAAGCAAGTTTTGAATCGATAACAGATCTTGTAAAAAGAGTAAACCTGAGGGTACTGAATAAAAAATCCATGGAAAGCCTTGCATATGGTGGTGCCCTTGATTCACTTGGGGTTTTAAGAGCTCAGTATTTCACACCTACAGATAACTATGATTCTTTTCTCGAACATTTGCTCAAGTTTGGAAATGGATATCAATCCCAGAAAAATTCTTCCCAGGCATCTCTTTTTGGTGACCTGACGGACCAGATGCTGGTGGAACCTAAAGCGCCCGAAAGTAATGACTGGATCAAAACCTTCAAACTTGAAAAAGAAAAGGAGGTAACCGGCATCTACATCAGTGGTCATCCACTGGACGATTACAAAATGGAACTGGAAAATTATACCAATTGTACCCTGGAGACAGCTTCAGCAGTTATTGGTTCTACCTTGAAGATGGCGGGAATTATCGCGCATGTTCAGCATGGAGTCTCTCAGAAAAACGGATTGGGCTATGCAAGACTGACCTTACAGGATTACATTTCTTCTTTTGATATGGGTGTGTATAATGAAGACTATGAAAAATATAAGGATTTGCTTACAGAAGGACAAGTTTTATATGTGGTTGGAAAATACCAGACATACAGGTTTTCAGACAGGCCATTTTTCAAGCTTCAGGATATCAGATTGTTGGCTTCCGTAAGCCAGGATCTTACAAAATCACTAACTGTCAGGGTTCCACTTGAACAAATAGACAATCATTTCATTGATAAATTGGTTAATATATGTGAATCACATAAAGGAACGCATCATTTAAAAATGATGGTGATGGATGTTGAAGATGAATTAAATATGGATTTTAATATTTCAAAATACAAAGTAGATGTAGATTCAAGGCTGATCGAGGAAATCCGGGGTCTGGGCTTGAGTTATAAAGTCAATTAAACTTAATCTTTTAAAATTGAATGCTATCACTGAAAATATATTTCTAACATTCAAGTTATTTCTATTATCAGGACTTTTGTTTTGTAACACCGAATCCTATTCTCAATCCTGGCAATTATCGGATTTGAATATTATAGAGGATTTTGAGGATATGGCCGACATTTTTGAATACGACAATGATACGACCTACCTGGTTAATTTTTGGGCTACATGGTGTGGTCCTTGTGTTAAGGAACTACCTTATATAGAGGAAGTCAAAAGCAAATTATCAGATGAGAAATTTAAATTGATTTATGTAAGCCTGGATTTTAAAAAGCATATAGAGACCAGGCTCTTACCATTTTTAGACACGCATAAGATGACTTCAGACATGTATGTTTTGTTGGATTCGGATGCAAATAGCTGGATTGACAAGGTGGATTCAGGGTGGTCGGGTTCAATACCTTTTTCAGTTGTATATAAAGGAGAAGAAAAACATACATTTGAACAGCAATTTCATAGTACAGAAGAATTATTAAATATTATTAAACCTCTAATACATTAAAATATGAGACTAACTTATTCGCTTAGCCTGATTATTTCAGGACTTGCTTTTTTTGCATTTACAATTATTGGTGATGGATATAAAGTGGGAGATACCGCTACAGATTTTAGTTTGAAAGGCGTAGATGGAAAAATGGTATCGCTGACCGATTTCCCGGATGCCAAAGGATTCATCATAACATTTACATGTAACCACTGTCCATATGCAGTATTATATGAAGACCGCCTTATTGAATTGCACAACAAATTTGCACCACAGGGTTATCCTGTCATCGCGATAAATCCAAATGATCCTGAAGTACAGCCGGCTGACAGCTATGAAGCAATGCAAAAACGTGCGGAAGAAAAAGCGTTTCCGTTCCCTTACCTGTTTGATGAAGGACAAAATATTTACCCTCAGTATGGCGCAACTAAAACACCACATATTTTCCTTTTAAACAAGGATAAGGTTGT
This sequence comes from Saprospiraceae bacterium, assembly GCA_013042795.1. The sequence continues at coordinate 16,528 of JABDPK010000137.1, forward strand.
AAAATATATCGGAGCTATTGATGATAATCCAAGGAATCCGGATGATGTAAAAGTAAACTACGTAGAAAATGCGATAGGGGCTATTGAGAATGGTGAAAAACCTGATCCTGACTTTACAAAAGCAATCGGGTGTTCTATTAAAACTAAGAGTTGATGCATTCAACAAGACTACTGACATTGATCAAACTATTGGCATTTTTATTAATACTTGCCTCCTGCCAGTCCAATACGAATAAATCAGATCTGGCAGATATGGACTTGATGAAATATGGCTTACCCATAAAGATCAAAGCACCTGTTGATGCGCAAGTTGAGGCCAGCGACCTAGGATTTGTTAAAGATGTAACTGTAAAAGGTGATGAAAATTTCTATTTGCAGATTACAGGTGGTATGGCGACCACAACAGATTCCGGCAAAATAAAGGATGAGCACCTGGAAGAAGTCCGGGACAATGAATTTTTTGATGAGCTGCTCAAGGAAGAAGATCACGGTTTTATTTTCAGGAAAAAAATTACTGAAGAACTTATTAACCATGATTTTCGGTTTGTCAGGATTCAGGGTGATATGGAATATATATTCCAGGTCGGTTTGATCGGAAACTATAGTGAAAAGGACGTTGAAAGAATGTACAACGCGGTGAAATAAAAAAAGGGAAGTAAAACGCTTCCCTTTTTAAGTTTTTTGCAATAATCTATCACTATAGATTAGCAAAATGATTATTGCTATACTGAATATAAGCATGGGATGTGGGTATATAATTTGCTAATGTTTTGAATCAAGTACTAAGCAACTTAATTCCAACACATTATAAATTATAAAAATTGTGCCATTAAATCAAGTCAGAACTTGAGCTTTACCCCATTTTCCTTCAACCAGAGTTCTTTTTGCCTGTATCCAGGCATAATTTTCTTGACAATTGACCAGAATTCAGGTGAATGATTCATCTCCCTTAGATGTGCCAGCTCATGGATTATGACATAATCAACGATATCCTGGGGTGCCATTAACAGACGACTCGATAGATTTATATTTTTCTTGCTTGAGCAAGAGCCCCAATTGGAAACATTGTATTTCATCCTGACCCGGCCAATATTTTCATTGAAATGCAAACTGTTGAAGTAATGGACACGTTCTTCAATTTCCGGAAGGAAATAGGCAGATAATAATCTTGATAATAAACGTTCAATCATGGATCCCTTTTTCTGAGGCGTCAGCGTATTTGGAGCATTTATTATTATAATATCGCCATCAATTTTCCCGGACATTGTTTTCCTGTAGCTTTCAGATAGGCTCAAAATAAATGTATGTCCACGAATTTCTATGGATTCTCCGGTCCGATATAATCTGGTCCTGAACCTATCAAGGATTTTTTTATCATCTTGAACTTTTTCCAGGATCCAGCTTCTAAGTTTTTCGATTTCTGATTTTTGCATTTTTGATGAAAAAAATGCAGGAATGGTCAGATTGATCTGCTTTTTTGAAATGGAATACCTGATTCCATTTTTCCAGCGTCTTTTGATCCGCAGTGGAATCTCGACATCATTAACCGAAATAAAATCAGCCATTAGCCATGGCTTTGTTCCATGTGCTTCATTACAGAAGTCAGCACTTTTATGCTGTCAAGTTCCATAGCATTATATATTGAAGCTCTGAATCCTCCTACGGACCTGTGCCCTTTAATTCCCATTATTCCGGCTTCATCACAGAGGTCAAGAAATACCTGGTTTAGTTTGTCATTCTTCAATAAAAATGTAGCATTCATGTAAGATTGATCTTGTGGGTTGACAGTAGGAACAAATAGTGGATTGCGATCGATCTCATCATACAGCATTTTTGCTTTTTCTGTGTTTCGTTTTTCCATGGCATCCACACCCCCTTTCTCCAGGATCCAGTCCAGTGTCAGCATGGTCACATAAATCGGGAAAACAGGCGGTGTATTGAAACTGGATTTTTTATCGATGTGTGTCTGGTAGTTCAGCATGGTAGGAAGATCGCGTCTAGATTTACCGATTAGATCCTTTCGGACTATGACAAGTGTCATACCTGCCGGGCCTACATTCTTTTGCGCTCCTGCATATATTAACCCAAATTTTTCAACAGGGATATTCCTGCTGAATATGTCTGAACTCATATCACAGACAATTGGACAGTGGCATTCAGGCCAATTGCGAACCTGTGTTCCAAAGATCGTATTATTGCTTGTCATGTGGAAATACCTGGCATGTCCAGGAACACTATAGTTGCTTGGTATATAATTATAGTTTTGATCTCCAGAACTGGCCACGACTTCTACATTGGTGAGTTTCTTTGCTTCTTTGATGGATTTGGTGGACCATGTTCCTGTATCCAGGAAAGCAACAGTATCTTCTTTAGCTG
>JABDPK010000088.1 GCA_013042795.1 Saprospiraceae bacterium
GTTTTCAAGAAGTGTTCTTGTTACATCAATTATACTCTTGCTCTGAAAGTACCTCACCTGCTCATCAAAGTGAATGTTTTTGTCCAGCAACTGGATATCAACAGCACTCAACCTTGCATCAAGATCAATCATTGGAAGTGCAAGCCCCAGGGCTAAAAATAATATACTGATAAGGCTTAAAAAGATCATTGAAGTTTTGAATGCCAGGATTTTTGAAACAAACAAAAGTAACAGTAGAGCCAGGAGAAGTGAAATGATAATAATCCGGATCAGTTTTTTTGATTCAATATTGACGCTTTCGATTTTCTCCTCCAGGTATAGATTTGTGGAGACAAAATCTTCCTGTTCATATTTCTTGAAATAATACTGTCTTCTGTCAACAAGGGTTTTTCCGGTTTCTGCAAGAAGCATATCACTGATCTCTTTACTTATTGCTTTTTTGATCTCCGGACTTCTTTTTTTCAGTTCCAGGATGAGCTGGTTGGATATGTCAGGAATTTTAGACTTGAAATCGATTTCTTCTATTTGCTTTTCGATACCGCCTTTAAAAAGGTTCAGCAGGATCTTACCTACATTATTTTCCTTGGCGTTCTCTCCCATCAACGATTCTATCAGTTTGCCAGACATGAAATATTCTTCATACAGCTGCTCCAGGTATTTTTCAATTTGGTCCCTGATAACATCATAACTCTCCCCGGTGATTTCAAAATCACCGATTTTCTCTTCCATTATACTATAAATGCTTTGTTTCCAGACATCTATATTAAATAAGCCATATTTTATTTTATTAATTTCAGCATAATCATACTTCAACTCATTTTCTGATTTTGAAAGATGATACAATTTATAGGCATGGAATGCTGAAAAGCCCAAAGCCAGGCTAATGATTACTGATAATATTATTCGCATATGTGAATTAAGATTGTCCTGATACTATATATGATTGTCAGATGACCATTAATGTTACAATAATAACGAAACAAAATATTTATCAATGAGTGATAAAAAAATCCAAATAGAGAATCTGAGGTTTCCTGTGGGTCGATTCGCACCCAAAGATCATTATTCTGAGGCGAGTAGAAAAGCAGATATTGCTTCCCTTGAATCACTCCCCGGGCAACTAAATGAAATACTATCTAAATTATCAACAAAGCAGATCGATACCCCCTACCGGGAAGGAGGATGGACTGTCAGACAATTGATACACCATATTGCCGACAGCCATATGAATAGCTTCATCCGGTTTAAATTGGCACTAACTGAAAACAACCCTGTCATAAAACCCTATAAACAGGATGATTGGGTTCAGATGAAAGAAAGTATGGAAATGCCATATGAAGTTTCACTTAAAATTATTGAAGGTGTTCATGCCAGGCTTGTTAAAACCATAAAAGATATGTCTGCGGAGGATTTTAATCGAACACTCCGACACCCGGAATGGAAAAGAGACCTGACTCTTGATCTAATGCTTGCGCTTTATGGTTGGCATAGTCGACATCATTTTGCACATATTACATCCCTCGTTGAGAGAGAAGGATAGGAAATCAAATGAGATCGAACAGAAATTGAAGTGTTTCTTCAGGCACAAACACCTGGATGTTCATAATATTCTCGCAGCAAAAGAACCTGAAGAAACATTTGCATATTTCTGCTTAATAATTATTCTCTTTCTTGGAGGTGATCAGATAAAAGATGATCAAGCCCAATCCACCCCCTATTACAGTCAATGGAATAATTCCTGCTGCTTCGGGAAAGTTAAATATTTGTTCAACCATTACACCCAGTAAAAAACCTAAGCCCAAGCCAGTAAATAACAGACCAAACTTAAAAGCATTTGTCTTTTCATCTCCGATTTCAGAAAAGATTTCTGCTGTTTTACCGCTTTCAATCAGTGCCATTCTTTGCGAATGACGGGATTTGAAAAACATGTATATAAATGTGATAATGGCTCCCCAGAATCCGGCTATTGCTAATATTGGTATCATAATTTCCATAGTTAAAATTTTGTGCTTAGACGAACCTACTTTCTGTTTGGTTACAGTTTAGATCATTTTTCTGAAAAAATTATTTCCATTATCTTATAGGATTATGTAACCAATTGAAAGTCGGCAACGTATTGTTACCGTCATGTTTATGGATTCTGACAACCAATTAATACAAAAAATAAAAGCCGGCGAATCCCGTGCTTTTCAAACACTTGTGTACAGGTACCAGGATCATATGTTTTCAGTATGCCTGACTATCCTGAAAAACAAGCCGGAAGCTCAGGAGGCAGCGCAGGATACTTTTATTAAAGTTTTCAAATCCATAAACAGTTATAAAGAGGATTCAAAATTGAGTTCCTGGCTGTATAAGATTGCTTATAGAACATCGCTGGATTATATCCGTAAAAGAAAACATACCCAGGATGTAGATGATGTGGCTTTTTCACTGACTAGCGATGATTCAGATGCGCAACAAGACATGGAGACTCACGAATCCTCATCAGCTTTATTGAGGCTGGTCAATGAACTGCCAGCTGATGAAGCAGGACTCATTAGGATGTTCTACCTTGAAGAATTGTCGATCAGGGAACTGGAACAGATATCGGGTTTGACCCAAAGTAATATAAAGGTTAAATTATTCAGGGCAAGAAATAAATTGAAAGAACTGGCAAAGAATAATATGCGTTTTTCTGAAGTCAGATAATTAAAAGATAAAACAATGGAAAAGGATATTCAAATGATCTGGAATTACCTGGACGGGACCATGGAAGAAGATGACAAAAAAAGATTCCATCTGAGACTGAAGGAAGATGAACTCTTTTCTTCCAGTTATATGGAACAATTAAAACTGCATGAAGATCTCCAGAAAATGCCATTATCCAGGGCCCCTGAATCTCTTATGTCAAATGTGATGCTTGAATACTCCAGTCTCCTGGACAAAAGAAAAAACGATATTGGTTTTAACGGCATCAGGAATATCTTCATTATTTTTTCCGGTATTATTCTATTAACTGTTTTGATGAGCTGGTTTTTCTTCGAGCCTGCTGATTCTTCTGCCCCAACATTATTAACGAATTTGAATGATGCGGGTATGAGCCTCTTGTTTGAATTGAGTTCAGTAAAAATTCTTCCCTATTCCGTGATCTTTTTTTGCGGAATGGCGCTCGTGTGGTTAGATCATTTCCTGAAACAAAAGACCCTTCATCTGAGCCGTGGTTAAAAGCTAGTTGAAGTTATCAAAGATTTTTACATCCCGGATCATGTGTGTATATCGCTTTTTGAAATCAACATGAATAGGATGTTCCTGGTAAGCATCATGGCCTTCCTTGTCTTTAAACACACAAATCCATGCAAAATCATAGTCGTTGTCAACCACTTTCCTCGGGGTCATAGCAGGAGGACCATAATATGATCTTTGAATTGAAGGAATCTGTGCAAGGGTATCCAGAACTGTTTTGAAAAACAACTTCTCCTCATTGGATAAGTCTTCGTTAAGGTAAAAATACACTGCATGGACAAAGCCGGATTCTTCAGTAACTGATGGTCGTTGTATATTCCTGTGACATGCAGATAGGAAACCAGCCAGGATTAATAATTTTTTCATTAGAATATGATTTATCAATCATCTATGTTCCGTTCGCCATACTTTTCCCGGGCATATTGTTGAAGATCAACGACCTTATCTGATTCGTCTACGATCTCCTTACCTAACAGCGTTTCGAACATATCTTCAAGAGTCACTAATCCAACAATAGAACCAAATTCGTCTGAAACAACAAACAAATGTTGTTTTTCTTCTGTCAGCTTATTAAATA
>JABDPK010000161.1 GCA_013042795.1 Saprospiraceae bacterium
TTTATTTAATCCTTTCGTGGATGATATTACTGAGAATACTTTATTATAGATTTTCATTTTCTTTCTTTAATTAATTATTAATAATGATCAACAGTCTATCGTTGTATGACTAACCGTTGAATAATTAATTTGTCACCTATTCGGGTTTTCATTAAATAAAGCCCATCCAGATTCTTACTGAGATCCAGGTATTCCAGGCTTTTTCCTTTCTCGATTTCGAATTTATCGACAAGCCTTCCTGATATATCCAGCAATTCAAGTTTAATATCTTGTTCTATGCCTGAACTTTCTACTGTCAATCTATTTCTTACCGGATTAGGATAGAACTTAAGAACCGGTTTACTGATTTCTGTTTCATTTTCAATATCCTGTTCCAAAGGCGTGTAGTCAATAAAGTCTGCCTTTATTTCAACATCCGAAGTGGGATTAGCTGTTGTGCAACCTGTAGGAACTGAATTGGTCAACACTGTTGTACAACTTTCAGTTATTCCAAAATCATTGAAAGTCCATACGATACTGCCAGGTATATAATCTCTAAAATAAAAGCTTTGCGGATCGAAAGTTTGAGGTGTACTATCATATGTCCACGTACCTGTAGTTTCAATTGCATCAACCCAAATATTGTTTTGATCTGTATCTGTACCTGAATTCAAGTAAAGGGTGTTTTCACTGATATTCCCGGATAATGGTCTAAAGTCCACCTCAATGTTCTCGCAAGTATTTTCCATGTCATACCAGGCTAATAAATTACTCTCAGACCCTGCAGGCATGCTATACATCAGACAGGCTATTGACCCGGGGCTTAAGGCCTCATTATATATTCTGACCTCGTCCAGCATGCCATGGAAAAATCCTGATAAATCCCAATTTGTACCTAATCTGAACTGAGCCCCTGGTTGAGGGTTTGCTATAGAACTCCCTTTGGTTGCTACAAGCTGGCCATCAAGATATAAGTATGTGTCAGAGCCTGTTCTAACAAGCGCATAATGATGCCAATTATTATCTCGAGGGTGATCAACCCCGGTATCCGGCCAATCTTCACCTGCTGTTATTTTTGGTGGTATATCGTCGTTTACACCAAGATAAAACTTAGCCCCTCCGGAAACCATTGCACGATCCAGGTTCTGATCTGACAATTGTTTCGCCCAAAGCATAACTGTATAATCTCCAGTGGCTGGAATACGATTATCATGCGAAAATGAATTGTGGCGGAAATAATCATCTACTCCATCTAAGATCATGGCATTCCCTTCAGGTCCATACCCTGTTATTGATGGTTTTGGTGGATCAAGTTTTACAAAACAGGTGCTTTCTCCAAATACCTTAAATAAAAAGGTTTTATTACTGGACGAACCTGGCAGATCTCCGGTGGTTTGTGATCTGGTATACCAACCGAAACTCTCAAGTGCAGGTGAGAATAATTCCAGGGAATAATCAATACTTCCATCTAAGGTTATATTATTACTGGTAAAATCTATCGTGTTTGTGGTTGAGGATCCGGAAACGATAGGTGTAAATCCATTGGTGGGTCCGTCATACAAGGTATATGTAATTGGATCACCAGCAGTAAATCTAACCACGTCAACTTCAATTGTGGTTAAATCAACATTTACACCAGGATTAAAAGCCTGAATCTGACTGACACCTTGAGTAAAACCTATGGCACAACCTCCAAACTGGTCAGTGCCTACATTAAGGATTGAATCTTCAGATACTGTATAAGAATCAGCTGCCAGGCAATCTACAATCCCGTTAGGAAGTGTAATTAGTTCACCGTATACATTTACAATATGGTCATCTATGAGTGTATAATTATGATCCAGGATCTGGTAATTGAGGTTGAATACAGTACCAGGGGTCAGGTAAATCGGTGCGTGATAAGAAAAATCATCAGACTTGTAAAACCAGGTAGAATTCGGATCTGTGCTGACACTGGAAAGTGTTACGGTATCAATTACAGCATAATCCAATCCTCGTGGATAGACAATATATTTAGGTTTATTAATACAGATATAACTGAGATCCAGGTCAACAATATATTCTCCATCACATCCATTCGCTTCTATATCGATGATCTGATCTGTTGGTCCAGTCAGTTCAGGATCCGGGTAATCGTTAACAATGACTTTTTGAGTTATCCAGGGACCATCACTTCCAACCACCTCAAACTTGATCCACCATTCTCCTGTGCTGTAACCATCTGTAAAAGTATGGGTATACTTATCCAAACCTGCATTATAGCTTAAGCTGGTAATGGTCTCTACATAACTGAATTGGATCGGATCGTTGGGATCGAAACCACCACCTGATGATTTATAGATTGTGTATTCCAAATCAAATGGATCTGCACTACAGGCATTATAATGGAGTTCAAAATCTACCTGGACATCGCAAAAACCTGATAGGTTTACATCAAATAAATTGGTTCCACCAACAAGAGTAAGACTGTCCAGCTCAGGGGTGTCTCCTGGAGCCGAAATAACTTTTGTCCATAAGTAAGGATCGTTTAGTACTTTGTCATTTGAATCAAGTGCATAGAAGAAATAGTTTTTAGTTTCATTTTCCAGTATGCCATCTGAATGCACATAATAACCGTTTGCATAATCAGAACCAGACATTTGTATCGTATCTTCAGAAATTAAAGCAAAATTTATATCTGTCGTCCTGATCCTTAATTTATCGATACTACAAATATGATTGAAGTCTACCTGGACATCAAAATTTGATTCACAATGTTCGAGAGTAATTTCTGCCGGCCCTGTTAAAACAGTTTCCGGATTAAAAATTGTGAATGGTACATAGGTAGGCTCACCGCCAGCCTGGTCCTTCAAGGTTGCTTCATACCGTCCTGCTGTATATCCATCCGGGTTAATTGGATTTGTGCTGTTCAAACTTATTTGTATTTCTGAAGCTGCATTTGAAAACGGGTCAACTATTGCTGAACCACCGGGATAAAACCCTTCACCAATTTTTTCAACAGCAACATCAACAAACCATGTATTCGTGTAATCCGGATCACAGTTCTCAATAGGCAAATTAACTATAGGAGTCGCTGTACAACTTACATCATCTGCAAGGAATTTGAGGAAACTTGAATTAATAATGGATGCAAAATTGTCTCCCGGTATGGCTTCATTTCCTGTCTGGAATGCAAGATCAACAAAGCCATTAAGTACGATGTCAGCTCCTATATCCACTTGTGGTCGTATCAACATGAGCAATGAATTCGGAGGAACATTACCAGTGTCATAAGCATCAAAAGCTTCCGCAGCTGTTAAAGCTTTATTGTACACTCTGTACCCATAGATTTCTCCATCATAAGCGGAACTTCCATGGTATCCAGCTAAAAATGGCACATATCCTACAACAACCCTGTCCGCACTCGTGTTTTCAGAAGCATCAAAAGATCCTGTTGATTCAAGAACCCCATCTACATATAAGGCCTGTCCGACGCCTGCTTCTATCACATGCATGGCCAGGTGCCAGGAACCATCTGCATAATTTACAGAACCATCAGTAGCAACATACTCACTATTGGCACCATTGCCGAAGACTCTTGCTGTAACTGCACCACCGTTCAGGAAAACTTCTCTGTCCCTTATTTCAAACAAATTACTACCCACAGTCATTACAGAAATACTGGCTTCAGGATCTGTGGTTCTAAACCAAACAGAAAAAGTGTAATCCGTTTCCGGTAAGTCTGCCGCATCTATTTCAGATATGAGATAAACTTCTTCTGAAGGATTAAATTCAAAATCTGTGTAGTCTGCATTAGTATAGGGTAATAGTATCCTGGGAGCCATGGTGACCGTATAGGATATCGTATCACTCGCTAAAACCGTTCCGATAGAATCGCTGGCAAAAACGATGATATTGTATATGGCCTGGTCCCCCGAAAATCCATCGAGCGAACTTTGTAGAGTATCACTAACTGTGAATTGAAGTGCGCCCAATTCTGCAGGGTTCAATTCAAATATTGGTGATGATTGAAGTTGATCATATGCTTGATTATAAATGTTGTAATTAATCTTTCGAATCTCGCAGGCATGGTTAAAGTCTACCTCGAATTCAATAGGAACTGAACATGTGCTGGATTCCAAATTCACACTTTGATCGACAGGGAGTGTAATCTCGGTCGGATCAGCAGCTCCACAACCATTAACTGTTAATGTGCCATCAAAAACAGTGATATTATAATTCGGATTGGAGGCCGTTGCTGTGATCGTATATGAACCTGCATCTCCGTTATAGTTCAAAACCTCGTATACAATGTTCAACTTGTCATCAAGCGCCGGGGCAATTTCAAGAGAATACTTGAGATCATTTGCCGGAAATTCTACCCCATTTTGGAAAAAATTTCCATCTGGTATTACATCAGAAAGATTGAATTTTATTGTACCACCAAAGTTTCCTGTCTCGCCAAGACTAAAACAATAAGTTAATCCCTCAGTTACGGGTACATTATCGGATAAAGTAATTGTCAATAATCCTGTATTATTGATGTACACATTTTGTGAATGAATCCAGTTGTTCGAAAATTTAGTTTCGTTGCCTGTAGCAATGACCAATAATGCATTTCCTGGTTTTGTTACACTGGCAACATCAAAAGTTATTGTTCTTATAACTCCATCTGAACAAGCTATAAAATTCTGCCCAACTTCAGTGCTTGCAAAATCTCCTATTGTAGCAATATGATCCGACAAAGGCTGATCGAAAGTACAAGTAGCTCCTGGCACAAGCCCATTAAACTGGGCCGTAAAATCAGGCAGGTCATCTCCACTGTAAATTAATTTATCATCTATTATGATATCCAGGTCTTTAGGTTCGATTGTCACCTTACCGGGCAAATAGCTTGCTTCATAATTTTCAGAGAATAAAGTACCAGGGACGATCCAGTGTGTACCTGCTTCATATCCTGTCAATATATTAATGGATTTTACGGTATCTACCGTTATACTATCCATTCCTGATGCAGCACTTAGAATAACAACTGCTTCATCCATCACATTGGTATTTGTGCCTTCTTCGGCATCAACCAGTGCCACACCATTGAGTAAACTGGCTCCATCAGCAAAAGCTACCTGGATACCATCAACTAATGCTGTGCCATCCACAAGAGCCTTTCCGTCTACCATGGCTACACCATCAATCAAGGCCACACCATCTACAAGGGCAAAAGCATCGATAAGTGCTTTGCCATCGACAAGGGCTTTTCCATCTATAAGTGCCAGTGCATCGACTAAAGCCAATGCATCCACAAGGGCCTTTGCATCTACAAGAGCCTTTGCATTGGCTACAGGTAATCCATTGACGGATGTCGAATCAGGAACAGATGAAAATGCGTCGTCCAATGCAGCCTGGCTGATTGAACCACTTTTATCCAC
>JABDPK010000165.1 GCA_013042795.1 Saprospiraceae bacterium
GGTCATACTGATGTGAATCAAACCCGGCAGATATGGCAACAACATCCGGGTCAAATGATTTAGCTATAGGAAGTATTGATCTAAATGCATCCATAAAAATGTCATCTGATGATCCTGGAGGTAAGGGAACATTGATCGTATAACCTTTGCCCTTGTCATCACCTATTTCATTTTCACTTCCATGCCCTGGAAATGCCGGGTATTGGTGAATAGACCAATACATAACCTGATCAGAATCATAAAATATTTCTGAAGTCCCGTCTCCAAGATGACCGTCAAAATCAAAGATCAGTACACGTTTCCCTTCGTTTACAAATTTCTGAGAGGCAATGGCTACATTATTGAATATACAGAACCCACTGGCGCGGTTTGGATATGCATGATGCCCGGGAGGTCTTACAACCGCCATGTCTCCCCGTTCCGAAGCAAGAATGGTTGCATTTGCTGCGTAAACTGCAGCTTCGTAGGAGCCGGGGGATGTATGGGTGTCACCATCCAAAGCTTTACCCAGGACACAAGACTCTTTCACTTGTTGTATATAGCGATCCCCATGAATCAGCTTTAAAACAGATTCGTCAAATGGGATTTCGCTTACAGGTAAATCTCCTAGGGATTCTAATCTCTTTTTGTTTTCAGGGTGCATCCCTGTATCATGATTCCTGAAAATCGGATGATAGATTAAATCCATTTTTTATTTTATAATAAAGTATGCAAGTTTATTATTATTGGAAGGCTTAATTGTGATGTGTGTCAATTGTAGAAATGATATGCATCATTATTTGCATACTCCTTATAGCCAGGCTTTCTTTATTTTATTAGTAGATGAGAGACTGTGATTAAGTTGAAGGTATTTGTCTTATGTCTAAAGATTTTAGTCGGATTCTAGAGAGAAATCTAACCCAACCATTCCTTGAATTTTTTGACCCTGTCACGAGCAACAATGAGTTCTTCATGATCAAAACCAGCTATTTCAATCTTTAGTCTGCTGTTCGTGTAGCTGATTACATTCTCAATGAATTCAATATTGACGATTGCTGATCTGTTAATCCGGAAAAACATTTTGGGATCTAAGGAACTACTTAATTCATCTAAGCTGAGATCCAAAGGGTAGGACCTGTTATTCTCAGTAGCTAAGTAATTGATTTTGTCTTTGGAATAAAACAATATTATATCCTTTGTTTGGACTGATCTTAACCGGTCACCAATCTTAATCCTGAATCTTTCTTTGAATTGGGAGTTTGAGATTTGATTGAAAATCATCTGACTCAATGCACCAAGATCCGGTGTCGTTTGAATTCCATGATGTGCTTTATATTTATTCAAGGCGTTTTTCAATTCAGTACGGTCTATGGGCTTCAGTAAATAGTCGACACTGTTTTGCTTGAAGGCTTTGATTGCATATTGGTCAAAAGCAGTCGTGAATATAACAGGTGACTTAAGCGTACATAATTCAAAAACTTCGAATACGATCCCATCGCTCAGGTGAATATCAAAAAAATAGAGGTCAGGTTCACCAATCTCTTCAACTGCACTTTTTATTTGAATGATACTTTTACAAACCCTTAATACTTCAATATCGTTTTCCTCAAGAAGCTTTTGCATTCTCCTTGCTGCGACTGCCTCGTCTTCCGCAATGATACATTTCATGTTCTTAATTTAATAGAGGAATTTGCACACTAAATTTATCAGAAGTATCCTTAACAGTGACTATTTCTTTAGATAAAAGAGAATACCGATCTCTAATGTTTTTCAAACCCATGCCATTACCCATAGCCAAATTCATTCGTTTCTTACGGTTATTTTCAATGACTAAAAATTTGTCCTGATTATAGATCTTAATTTTCAATGGTTCTTCCTCATCAAATGCGTTATGTTTGATTGCATTTTCCAGCAGCAGTTGTAATGTAAGGGAAGGCAATGATCGATTAAGCGTTTCATCAGAAATATCCACCAACATTTCGATACTGTTTTCAAATCTTGCAAGGTGTAAATCCAGGTAAGATTTTGCAAAACTTAATTCATCCCTGACCGTACTTGTGTCTTCATTTCTGCTTTCTAATATGTATCTGTAAATCTTTGACAACCCGGTTAAAAAGTCCTGTGCCTTTTCTTTATCCTCTTCAATTAGTCCAGACAATACATTAAAACTGTTAAAAAGAAAGTGTGGGTCAACATGGGCTTTTAAGGCATTCAGTTCAGAAATAAGTTTTTCCTGTCTTAATTGTTCACTAATTTTTTTCTCTTTCTGTACTTCTTTAAAAAATTCCATTGCATGAAGAAATGATGAAATTATGATGGTAATCATCAATGCAATAATGTAGAAACTCAGGTTGCGCCGGCTAAATAAAGTTGAGGGATCGTTCCCCCAGATCATTATCCAGAGAACATAATTAAGAATGACCAAAGTGAGCATCGTGATAATTATACTGCCAAAAATCCCAAACCACATCCTTGCCTTTGGAGATTTTTCCCAGCCCACAAATTTTTCAAGCGTATCTATAAACCATCCATTCACAAGGGTTAAAGAGATTCCATAATACACATTGTAAAACAAGCTCATCTTAGTATTGTCCCAGGTGATTTCTCCATATGCTGCGATGTTAATAATAACCGATACAACAGATAAGATCACTACAACCTTTAATGCCAATATAAAATCACTTAAAAACTTTTTCATTATTGCTATAATATCTAATTATCAACTTCCACATTGAGAAATAATCTGTGTGACTCTTTCTTTTCCATATTTTGGTGCAAACGGAATTTCTGAGTTTTGTTTTTCAAAAAGTGGAAGCATCTCATTTAAACGTTCACAAAAAGGAGTAAGGTCTTGTCCGAAAAATCTTGCAGTTCCCATTTCATATTCTATGCTATTCGAAAGAGCACGTGGGTTATCAGGGTCCAGTTCTAAGGCTTTACCGTGCAAATCCATTATCTTTTGAGAATGCGTCATACCATAAGTGCCGGGGTCTGCAGCAACATATCCTGTATATAGCAGGCCTTCCAAAGTGTAGACTTCAGAATTATCGGGAGACCGTTCGTGACATTTCTCAATATGTGCTTTTGCAGATTCTAAATATGCAAATCTTTGTTCAAGGTCGCCAGGCGCAAAGCTTTGGGTAATCAATACATTGGCAGCATAATAACTTGGTAGCCAGTTTTCTGTTTCTGCCTGTGAAATCCTTTCAAATAGTGCGACCGCTTCTGCGTGCTTTCCATTTGTCCATAAATCAAAAGCCTGGCCCATTCCTGATTCATATTGACCTTGAGCTATCGATAAGATGAGACCAAACAAAACGAAATTTAAAGTGAGTAGTATGTTTTTCATTCTAGTGGATTTAGGTTTTATAAATATAGATGTTAGTATTTTGAAAAATTATTTTGGTATTACAATTTGATGATGAGTTCTTTATCATGACTTTCTACAACAAAAACAGCATCATTCCATTTAGGTGGTCCAAACCTTCCTTTGGCTCCGTTTGAACATGCATATGGTTCTTTAGGGATCCTGAATATTCCTGAATCAAGTATGTCGTTATTGTTTTCGTCATGATATAAAGAGATACCGTATTCCCCATTCCTTATATCGTCAAATATCACGGTGGCTTTGCCATCAACAATTTCTCCTGTCAGCCCTGCATAAGTTTTTTTTAACCAACTGTCTGAACTGTTATAAATTCCTACACTAATCTTTCCTTTGGATGACTTTATGTTTTGGATGTGTACGGTTATTTTGTTGGTTTTTGAATTTGATGCTTCTTGTGCCAATGCACTAAAGCTGGATAGAAGGCAAGTTGTCAGAATTAAAATATAGTATGTCATTAAGTAAATATTTTGGTTTATTAAAATCATAGTGTGTCCAGTTGGTTTTTGGTTTTATCCGAACTTATGGTCATAAAAAATCCAACAAAGAAAAACTGATCTTCAGAAGGTCTGATAAGTTCGCTGGCATACATACCCATGGTGTCAGGGTTGTTTGCATAGCGGTATCCAAACTCATTATTGAAACCAGGCAGGTTAGACACTGACACAAACAGTATTTTTTGTTGTGAGATCAAATATGACCAACTGGCACTGACGTTATGAAAATAACCAGAGCGTTCATTTTGAAACCCAGGCGTATTCGGATTTTCATAAGGTCTCCCGCTTGCAAACGAGTAGGTTAGACCCAGTTGAGATTGCAATTTATCTATCCATATTTTAGAAACGGCTGAAAAATTATGCTCAGCAGCAAATGCCGGTCTTGCTGCTTCCGGATAATTTAGATAATCTCTTGTGCTGTTCAACCAACTATATGAAATCCAGAAATCCGTGTTTTTAATTAATCGGGTCGCTCGCCAGAAAAAATCAAGTCCATAGGCTTCTCCGAATCCATTGTTGCTCACATTTTCTGGTTCGAATAGGCTTCCGTCAAATGAGATCAATTTTTGATAATCTTTGTAAAAAGCTTCTATTCTCAGGATATGCTTGTCCGTTTTGTAATTATAGTTTGCCAGGTAATGGATAGCTCTCTCTGAGGCAATGTTCTGGTCATAATGCAAGAAACCCGGGTTGATCGTTTGACTGAAATGACCATAAGCCAGGCTGATTTGACCTTTTTTACTTACCTTTTTTGCAATGGTCAACCTAGGCATGAAAACATGCTCCCTGCTCAGGTTCAGGTATTCATATCTTAATCCTGGTTTAATAGCAAATGACTGATCAAAGAAATAATCTGACTCCAGGAAAGCAGCTGTTGTACGCGTTGTAAGTTCATTATTAAATTCTCCTGAATCACCAAGCGTATGAAGTTGGTTAACTTCTATGATATGCTCAGCGCCATAGTTTAATATAAACGGTTCACTGAGGATCGTTTTGAATGCAACTTTAGAATGTATACCATTCAGGTCGTTTTCTATTGCATCATTATTGAAATCCATTTGATCATCATTTTTTCCTGCAGAAATACCTGCGTATATGGAGGTTGACTTATTTATAAATTGTCTGTAGCTCGCATTTGCATATATGTTTTTGTTATTGATGCCTATTTCATCATCTTCCCTTGTGTCCAGGTTTAACCTGTTTAAATCAATATTCCCGGAGTCGGCTGCCAGGTATATTTTAAGAAGGCCATCGCTATTTGTCTTGTGTCTGAAAACGGTCTCCCCGCCAAAGCCTGTGTACGGCGTGCGCCAGTTCAACCTGGAAGGTACCAGCCAATAATATGGTGTGAGATTATAATAGGCACCGCTAAAACTAATAGATGTCCGATCCCACTTTTTAGTATGACCCAATCCTACTCCAACTGTCATTAATGAGATGTTCGTTTCTGTATCTCTCGGTTCATCTATTGTGCTTAGATCCAATGTACCGGACAATGCATTTCCAAATTCTGATGAATAACCCCCGGTGCTAAAACTTACGCCTTTGAATAAGAAAGGAGAATACCTTCCCCTGGCCGGGGTACCTTGAACAGTTCTTGTATATGGTGAAAACACCTTTAATCCATCGATAAAAATCAGCGTTTCCCTCGCATCACCACCCCTGACAAACAATCTGCCATCATCGGCATTTTGCTGTGCACCCGGTAATGTTCTCATGGCAGCCATGACATCACCTACAGATCCAGCTGTCGTCACAATGTCGAGGGGCTTTAATACGGCTATTTTTGAGTTGTCTCCGGCTTTGAAAGTACTGGCAGTTATTTCTACGGCATTTAGTGTATTGGTGGATCCTTTTAACTTGATACTAAGGTTTTTTAAAGTATTGATATTGGCAGTTTGTTCATATTCCTGGTATCCAAGATATGATACCACTATTGTTTGTTCGCCAGTCAAAGCTGAATCGAAAGCAAATTTTCCTTCGGTATCTGTAATTGTACCGTCGTAGCTTCCTTTGATATAAATATTGGCTCCTATGAGTGCTTCCGATTTCTCACCTACAACTTTACCTGAGACATTTACCTGGGCTATCCCTTGTACTTGCAGAAAAATAATGAGGTAAATGATCGTTCGCACGTTTTGAAGTATTTATACATCGAATATGGGCTATATGAAACCAGATTGAAAATAAAAGTTGATGGATTGTAGGATAGGGGGGATGAATCGTGAAGTAAGTGAAAAGTCGAATGAAATGGACTGATAACGATTGAGGGTATACTGATTTTAAGCTTATTTGTTGTTAATTATATTTTGAGTTTTTAATGATATGGATTTCTCCGTTCACTATGTTCGGTCGAAATGAAAAAGGGTGCTATTGGAAATATTTATTAATTTCTTTTTCTAGATAATCATTCACTCATCCACTCATTAAATAAAAATACCCCCACGTTGACGAAACATGAGGATGACTGAACGAACCCTGGAAGAGTCGAGTACGACAGTGCTCGAAGTGAAGGAACCGCGAAAGCGGGTGGGTAGTCAGATTCCCCATTGAAGTAAATGCAAAAAAAATCCCCTTACATCGACGAAAATGTGTGGGGACGCCTTATTCTACTGACGCTATGGTCAGTATATGATTGCAGCCCGTAGGATGATCGAGTGATTCCGACATAGTCGGATGAAGTACGACAGTGCTTCAAAGGAGAGAACCGCGAAAGCGGTTGGGAGAGGATTCGAATCCCCGCTTAGGTATATATGCAAAAAAAATACCCCCACGTGACGAAACATTGAGGTATAGCCTTATTCAATAAGCAGCCCGTAGGGGATTCGAACCCCTGCTACCAGGATGAAAACCTGGCGTCCTAACCCCTAGACGAACGGGCCAATATGTTTAAAAAATCGCTTGACATTTAAAGCGACCGCAAATATATAAATTTTCAACATTCATTTACAAGCAAAATGTGTTCCCTTTTTAAATTTTCCTTTAGTCCTTAATAATGATAGAGCTTTCTACCTGCCCATTATTACCTCTCAAAGTCAAAATGTATGACCCTGGGGCTATAGAAATCTCAATATTGGCAGAATCTCCTTGGACAGCTTGAGTATGTACTCTTCTACCCAGCATATCTGTAATACTTAATTGGTCAAATGACTGATTTTCCCATTCTACCGTGAAACGGGATCTTATCGGGTTAGGGTAAATCCTGATTTCAGAATTAATGAATTCTTCCTCTTCAGCAGCGAGTGATACCGGGATGACTTCAAAACCATCTATGGCAGCTTCTACAAGATTGCCTGAATCAGCCTGGTCTGATACTTCAAATATAACCCTGAATGGCTGATCATAATTCAGTGGGTAATCTTCGAGCCTGATTTGAACTGGTTCTGTCCAATTGAAGGTGTTTTCAAAATATTGGTCAATAAT
>JABDPK010000170.1 GCA_013042795.1 Saprospiraceae bacterium
TTTATTATTGAATTCTGGCAAGGTCGCGAGAACAGGTACCATGACCGCTTCAGGTACCAGCATTCAGATGACGGTCACTGGACACTGGACAGGATAGCACCTTGATCAGAATAAACTTGTGATTTCCCTCATTGAACATAAATGATGATCATCGTGCTCTGCGCTGAAATATGCCAGGTCAATTGGTCGCATCGGGATCAATAACCGGGGATGTACGGCTGAATAATTATGGTCTTCCGCTTTCATATCAGAAAATTCTGATATGAAGATCAGGCGTTGTTCTGAAAACTCGCCTATAAGCTCTTTGATTGGAACCTCATTGTGGTTTGATGAATATGTTCGTTTATTTGACATATCCGCTCCAGTCAGTTTGTCTTTTCGATGCTTAAGCTCCATTATTCTTTTTATATGCAGGAATTCCAGATCATAAAGATGTCCAACATGCTCCTTGATACTCCATTTGGCATCGGGTTTTAATTGGAGTTGATCTTCACTCAATGATCCGCAAAGATCCTCCATCCTTGCTTTTGTACCATGCAATCTTTCAATAACATTAAAAAGCCAGCCTGCCGGTAAATCCAATGTGAACTTCCTATCCACCCAGGGTGTCCTGTTCATGTCAAATACTTTTAGGTAAAATACTCAACAATAACATAGCTGTCAAATTTCACATTAGTAAAATTTGTCAGACCTTAAGCTTTTGTAATATAATTAAGCGCTTTGCAATTCGGGAAGAGGATGCAGAAGGTTGTCCTTGATTTGAACGATTTTTTCAAAGTTATTAGCTACAATCATCCTTGCAAATCCTATCAATGATCTATTACTTAAAACCCTGACGTATGCAGGCATAAGTAATGATAGCCTGGTATTGATATTACCCAATACGAGGGGATCCTTGTAGTTTTTATTCTTCGTGGTTATCAACTTAGATTTTTTAGGTCTGATATATACCCTATCCTTGGATATCAGATCGGTATACTTGCTGATACAATCAATATTGAATTGCCTGATCTCAATCAGTATCTCGATCAGTTCATTATCGATATCACTTGATGACACGATATCCAGGTACTCCTGAAAGTCTGTATGATGAAGCAACAGATCATTCAGTATGGCTCCCTGTGTGATTTGGTTTCTAGATTTGGTTTCCATAATCTACTCAATTTCAGGTTGATACATATAATTTTATTACAATATAAACGATTAATTTGTTCATAATGTATATTGATTGTTAATATTTTATGATGAAAAGGCTTGAAAATGTCCTGAAATAGGTGGATTTGATACTATTTGTGCCTTCTTTTCCGAGCTATTTGGTTTGATTTTGACCTGATAATTCTGGCTTTGTGTTGCTTTTTTTGTTTTTCAAGCAGTTTTTCTATTAAGTCAGGTCTACCCCAATTGGTCAGTTTGTCCCTGATTCTTTGATAGTTCTCTCTTTTATACCAGAAGAAGAACAAATGCTGATTCTGTTTTTGTTTTGGTGTCGTAGCGGTATATATTTCCCGTAAAGTATAAGGATGCAGTCCGGTATAAAAGATCACCGTGGCCACAGTCATTGGTGTTGGTGTAAAACCTTGTACCTGCTCCAGTTTAAAACCCATATCCCTTGTTTCTGCGGCAAGGTTAGCCATCTCTTCTTCGGTAGATCCCGGATGTGAGGATATGAAATAAGGGATTAATGGCTGATTCAGATCATGTTTTTTATTGTATTTATCATACTTCTTTTTGAAACTGTGAAAATGTTTGAAAGAAGGTTTGCGCATGACCTTAAGTGTCGCATCAGATGTATGTTCAGGAGCTACTTTGAGTCTTCCGCAAACATGCTTGCTCACCAGTTGATCCATATATTCGTCCAGGCTGTCATCATGATTCTTGTTATAGTCTTCAACCAGCAGATCATACCTGATACCGGAACTTACAAACGCCTTTTTTACTTCCGGATGATTGTCAACTTTCCTGTAAATTTTGGTCAATGGCTTATGACTGGTATCCAGGTTACTGCATACAACCGGGTGAATGCACGAAGGAGCCACACATCTGTCACAAATAGCCTGGACCTTCCCTTTCATTTTATACATATTCGCCGAAGGACCACCAAGGTCACTGATATAGCCTTTAAATCCAGGCATCCTGACAATCTCTTCTACTTCCTTTAAAATGGAATCTTCAGACCGACTGGCAACAAACTTTCCCTGGTGGGCTGATATTGTACAGAAACTGCATCCACCAAAACAACCCCTGTGCATATTTATAGAAAAACGAATCATTTCAAAAGCGGGAATCGATCCTTTTTTGTTGTATTTGGGATGAGGTAACCGGGTATAGGGAAGATCAAACGACCTGTCGATTTCATCCTCTGTCATCGGTGGATAAGGGGGATTGATGACAAGCATATGATCTCCTACGCCCTGGAGTAATCGCTGAGCCTGTACTTTGTTCGACTCCTGTTCTATATGCTTGAAATTTGCTGCAAAGGCTCTTTTGTTCCTCAGGCATTTTTCATGAGATGACAAAGCAAGGTCTTTCCATCCATTGAGTTCTTCGATTTTCTCATGGCGAGGATGAAGAAAAGCTGTTTGTGGTACATCCCTGATCTCGTTTAGCGGCACGCCTGCTTCAATTTTTCTGACGATTTCTCTCAGGGGCATTTCTCCCATGCCATAGACCAGGAGATCTGCGCCACTCATACTGAGGATATTGGGAAATAATTTGTCTTCCCAATAATCGTAATGTGTTACTCTTCTTAATGAAGCTTCAATACCACCGAGCAAAACAGGTACGTCCGGGAATAATTCTTTGAGTATTTGACTATAAACTTTAGCAGCATAATCAGGTCTGAACCCTGCTTTTCCACCCGGTGTATAGGCATCTGTCGACCTCCTCCTTTTATTAGCCGTATAATGATTAACCATTGAATCCATACAGCCGGAAGTCACACCAAAAAAGAGTCTTGGTTTTCCGAATTTTTTAAAATCTCTCAGGTCATCCTGCCAGTTTGGTTGAGGCACTATAGCTACTTTAAGGCCCATATCTTCGAGTATCCTCCCGATGACAGCAGCGCCAAAGGCCGGGTGATCGACATAGGCATCACCGGAAATCAATACTACATCCAATTGTTCCCATCCCCGATAATCGGTTTCCTTCCTTGTAATTGGGAGCCAGTCGGATAATGGCCGTCCAGATAAAGTATTTTGCATGTTGGTCTAAAGATAATAGTAATTCAGCTAAGTAATTTCAGACTTACCCGGGAACCAGCTAAATTAATTATGAAATTGAATTCGATTTTTAATTAAACTGGAACCTGAATAGTCTTCTGGTTTGTTGAATTAAACATAAAACATGTATAAACTGATGGATGTTCAAAAAGTTGATCTGTTCCTCCTTACCAAGGGTAATAATTTTGAAAGTATTGACTTACCATATGTCCGGGAACAACTTATAAAAATGGATGAAGAAAAGTGGCCAAGGTTACAGGCCATGCACTTTAAAAATCCTATGGCAATGCTCATTATTTCCCTGCTAGCAGGACCCCTTGGCGTGGACCGGTTCCTGATCGGAGATATAGGATTGGGCGTGGGAAAGCTGATTACATGCGGCGGATTTGGAGTCTGGGCAATTGTTGACTGGTTCCTGATCATGCAAGCTACTAGGACAAAAAATATTGAAATGTTCAATACACTTTAATAATCGTGTCAAGAAAAAGCCTGTATACTTTTATGATTGGAGGATGGATTGCTGGTATTATCTTCCTCTTTTTACATATGAATAACTTTGGAATTCATCTCTCTGAAGGTCAGACGTTTTGCATAAGTAATAATGTTTTGGGAATACCTTGTCCCTCGTGTGGTGCTACCAGGTCGGTCATTGCTATTCTGAACGGGCAATTCATCCAGGGATTATTATATAATCCAATCGGGTACCTGCTTGTTCTGCTTTTATCAAGTCCATTATGGATTATTTATGATATAATGACCACATCTTCCGGTTTTTACAACTTTTACAGGAAAACTGAATTCATGCTTCGTCAAAAACTGGTATTATTTCCTGCTCTAATTTTAATCATTGCAAACTGGATATGGAATCTATACAAATATTTGTAGTAACTTTTTAGGTATAATCAAACATCAGATATGCCTGAAATTAATTTAACAGCTGTGATACTTGGAGGATTAATGCCGTTACTTATAGGCTATATATGGTACCATCCAAAAGTTTTCGGTGATATCCTGAGTATAATAAATCATGGTGAGATCATTAAAAAACCACATCCCCCATTGATCTATTTCGTGACCTTTATCCTTTCAGTCCTGATTACTATGTTGATCGCTGCCATTTTGAGCACTCATGCTATTGAAGATCAGACAGCAGCTCATGGTGCTTTTCATGGATTAATGGCTTCAATATTTATGGGGATACCAACATTTGCCATTATTGCCATGTTCGAATCAAAGTCTGTAAAATATATTCTCATACATGCATTCTACTGGATGATATGTTTCGCACTTATGGGCTTTATTGTTGGTTTGCTCTGATAAGGGAACTTTATAATTTTCTAATCTGTTTTGCTATTATGTCCGCCCGAAAAACAATCCTGTCGTATATATTGCTGACCTTTCTTGGTCTAGTCAGCTTATTCTGGTTTCCTTTTGAAGAAGCAGAACCAAACTTGTTCCAACAACAGGAAGAGATTTCTTTAATTAAGGATGGTGAAGTTTACCAGTTAGTTCTAAGCTTTGATAAGCCCGCCATAAAAGCACTAGATTTCTTCAATCACTTTAAAAAGAAGAATATTCTGGGTTGGAATTGTTTGAACTCGATTTTCAAAGCACAATCCCTGGTGTTTATCAACCACAGTCTGCAAAATTCTTACCTGGGCTATTACCGAGTATTATTGCTGTCTATCCTCCCCTCCTGATCTTATGATTTTCGGGCTTAAAGCCTGCTTGTCTTCATAAGATTCTCTGATTCAAATCTCATTTAATGAAAAAATTAATACGCAAGTATGCGATCATCACATGCATCGTTATGTTTTCAATTGTAGCCTTTGACAAGAATATTGGAAAACACCTTTTAGGTCAGATGCTTAACTCACTGGGCGAAAATCAAAAAATTGAAGCGGTTGAAAAAAAGAAAAAAGTTGAAGTTGAGTACAAAATTCAATCTGATCCATTAAACCTAATACAAAGAAATATATCTAACAAAGCATAACATTCAGCCATGAAACAAATATTTACTTTTATTCTGCTATCTACGCTTTGTGCTGGCTTATCGGCACAGGGTGAAAAACCTACAAGTTTTGACGGCGACCATTTCAGCCTTGAAGGGACATTGGAATTATTCAAAAATTCCAAATCTCCTGAAGAATTCGAAAAAAATCTTAATCATGAAAATCTGTATATCAATAATCTGGATCTAAACCGGGATGGCCAGACCGATTATATCATGGTTAAAGACAATTTTACTGATAACGCCCATGCTATTGTTTTACAGGTAGCAGTCAATAAAAATGAAATCCAGGATATTGCAGTTATTGAAATTGAGAAAACAGGGAATCAGGATGCCATACTCCAGATTATCGGAAATGAAGATGTTTTTGGAGAAGAATTAATTGTTGAACCTTATGATCTGGACGGTCATAGTGAAGGCAATGGACCCATTGCTGAGTTGGAATTCTTCCGGATTACAGTAAATGTTTGGTTCTGGCCTTCTGTAAGATATATCTTTCGTCCAGGATATACAGTATGGGTTTCACCCTGGAGATGGAATCACTATCCTGTATGGTGGAAACCATGGAGACCAAGAAGCTGGCAAGTATTCCATCCTCTTGTTGTCAAACATCATCACGGGCATTATTATCACAGGGTTCATAACCACCGGGTGGTCAATGCACATAAAATCTATTCACCGCGGAGAAAATCATCTTCTATTGTAGTATCAAGGACTAAGCTAAATAATAGCAAAATTGTCGCTGGTCATAGAATTCCGAATCAAAAAATCAAAAAAAATACTATAAAAAAGACAAGGATAACTGAAGGAAATAATGCTTCAAATACTGTAAAGAAAACAACGGTCAGGAAAACTACCGTGAAAAAAACCATCCCTGTCAAGAAAAAGAAAAAAGGATAATCTGGAAGTTCTTTTATATTTGGTTAGCGTAGTTCACTGTAATAAGTTTCTGCGCTAACCATTATTATGAAAAAATACTTTTTTTTAATCATTAGGATCGTCGTCGCCGTCATCCTTCTCCAAACTCTTAGGTATAAGTTTAGTGCTCATCCTGACAGTGTCTATATATTCTCTACAGTAGGATTGGAACCAGTAGGAAGGATTTTTATCGGTGTTGCAGAACTTGTGGCAGCTCTTCTTATCCTCATTCCACGTACCATTTGGCTTGGAGCCAGTCTGACTGCTGGAATACTTGCCGGGGCTATTATTATGCATTTAACCCTTATCGGGATTGAAGTACAAGGGGATAAGGGTACACTTTTCTATATTGCCGTCTTAACATTCATACTTAGCCTGGTCATTTTATGGAATGAACGTAAGAAAATTCCAATTATTAAAAATTACTTGGGTGCATAAATCAATTTAAGGACGGAGCTAACATAACAATTATGGCAACAGGGATATCAGCAGGTCACAAATTGACAAGAGATACAGCAAAGGAAGTCCTGGAAAACGGGGGTAATGCCTTTGATGCGGCCATTGCGGCCTATGCTGTGATGTTTATATCTGAACCTGCCATGGCTTCAGCCGGAGCGAGTGGATTTGCAAACTGTTTCAGACCTGAAGATGGCTTCAGGATATTTGATTTCTTTTCTCAAACCCCAAAACGACGACTGGATTTTAATAATCTTGATTATTATCCCATTCATATCGAGTTTCCAGATGCCATTGAAGAATTCCATGTAGGTTTGGGGACTGCAACAGTGCCAGGTGCCATCGCTGGTATGCATCGCATTCATGAAACATATGGATCCATACCTCTTAAAGAGCTTTTTCAGCCGGCCATTGAACATTGCAAAAAAGGTGTTCCCCTGGATGACTTTCAAGCCTACGATATTAACCTTTTGCAAAAAATTCTAAAAGCCAGCAAAACCGGTGAAGAGATATTTTTCAAGGAAGGCAGGATAAAACAATCAGGTGAAATTATTCAGATGGAAAAAGCAGCCGATTTCCTTGATTATATAGCTCAAGAAGGTGAAGATGCTTTTTACAAAGGAGAAATCGCCCGGTCTATATGTGAAGATTGCATTACAAAAGGTGCGCATCTGATGCGGGCGGACTTTGAAGAATACAAGGTTCGGATTCATAAGCCTATAGACCTGGAATGGAAAAATTATACGATCGCCGTACCGGGAGCCCCTAGCATAGGAAGTTTTGGATTTGCACTTTATTGGGGACTGCGTAAACAACTAAACTGGGAAGATGCTGAAGCACTAAAATTCACCGCTGAAAATATCCGGCAAAAAGACCTGGTTATAAAAAAGCTGAAAGAGATTTATCCACATATGGAAGCCTCTATCAAATCAAGTGAGATATCGAGTAAGGGAACATCCCACTTCAGTATTGTAGACCAATATTCCAATGCCATCAGTCTTACCACTTCTATTGGAGAAGGATGTGGATACTTTATTCCCGGCACACAAATGCACATGAATAATATGCTTGGGGAAACTTACCTACTCCCTGGGGGTGCACATTCCTGGACAGAGAATGTGCGCTTGAATTCAATGATGACACCAACCATTGTGTTGAAAGACAAGGAATTGTTTTTTGTGACTGGATCCGGAGGTGCCAGCAGGATTCCAGTGGCCATCAAACAGGTATTATCCAACCTGATCAAGAGGAACATGTCCCTTACTGAAGCAACTGAAGCTCCCAGGATTCATTTCCAGGACAACACCCTTCATCTGGAAAATGGCAGAAGTTGTATAATGCCGGAAGGAGAATATGAGACCATGTCCTGGTCCACAAAATCACTTTATTTCGGCGGTGTCAATTCAGTTATCCGGCATTCTGATGACAATTATGAAGCTTGGGCAGATTCGAGGAGACTTGGATCAGCAGGAGTTTACTCATAATGATTGGATAGTTCCCTTGTCACCTTATTTCCTTGCTCCATTAAACTCCTACATCAAAACACTTTCATTTGTGTAATCGAAGTGAATCAGGACATCGAATAATTTGGATAATGGCATGAATTGGGTATACCTGCTGATCAGCTTGTAATTAAAACCTGCCCCACATTGGTAAACGCGTTGCTGATTCCTGAAATATTCCGCAGCCGCCCCTGCATGGTTAAGATCATTGAATATGATGTAGTGCTGGTCACCGTCCAGTTCAGTAAGCGTATTGTTTACCGTGAGACAGGAAGTATAAGGAACTATATGTTTCCTGACCCCGCCTGCGAAGGAGTTATTAGGTCCGGAAACAAACGCATTCAGGCATCCCCTGCCAAATGAAAAACCAACATTTAAATAATTATCCTGGTGTTCCTGTTTCAGATATCCACCCATCCAGTCTGGTCCACCCAAAGATCTGCTATCCATCACGTGTGCGTTGTGCGCCCAGACAGCCACTTTCGCTTCATAAGCAACAATACGCTGCCACCAGTTGCTATATACAGCCATAAGGGAATCCCTTGGAGTACCAAAGGACTGGATCCTGTAGATATATTCACGATGTTTGATGACATGAGCTGCCATTAATGCAATCTGGAATTCATAATCTGAAGATGCCCCTGCAAATTCCTCTTCATGGGAAAGGAGGTATTGGTACACATAATCTACACGTTCCTTGTTTGTCTCTTTCTGCATATCCGACACAGAATCATATTCCTGCAAATTCGTAGATAAGGAAGCATAATAAGCGGCAATAGTTAATGCTGAATCGGGTTGTACTTTTTCAAGGTACTTGTACACAATCTCTTTTTCTATTTCGAAATCTCCTCCTTGTGGATCACAACCAACAAAAAAGATCTTGTTGCCATCAGTTCTTTCCAGGTTGATGTCATGAATCCACTGTGCCAAATCCCTGACTTCCTGTGTATCATATACCCAGTAATAACTTTGGTTCAATGCACTGTCAGCATCGCCTATTCCCTTGACAACGAAATCATTAATTTTCATAGCATGACCCCATGGAATTTCAAAGATGATCGCATTGAAATTTTTTTCCAGTGCAAGAGATCTAAAAATCTTGTCTTTCATCTGAAAAAATTCTGATGTGCCATGTGTACCCTCGCCCAGACCAACAATTTTTGCGTTGCCAAGGTATTCAATCAGCCGATCCAATCTAGTTTCTTCTATCAAAGGATCAGAAGATTCAAATGGAACTGCTTCCTCGTTTAGCTCATTGACGACCAATTGTTCCTCTTCGGTCAGGATGCATGGTTCAGGAGCTGAAAACATTTCGTCTTCGCTACATGAAAAAACCCCGAATAAACAAATCGCAAAAATAAATTGTCGAATATTAAAAGTACTGGACATACAACTAAATTAATTTATACCAGAATAAAATCTGTAATTACTTGCAACTTAAATTAGTATATCGTAATATTGCGATATGGGAGCAAGTAAAACAGAATTATTCTCTGAATATCACAACAGGCTGGCAGGTATGGCAAAAGCTTTGGCTCATCCTGCTCGTATTGCTATTCTTGAACTTCTAGTCAAGAAAGGAACTTGTGTATGTGGAGATCTTGTGGATGAATTACCACTTTCCCAGGCAACGGTATCACAACATTTGAAAGCAATGAAAAATGCAGGGATCCTCAAAGGAGAGGTTGACGGGCCATACAGATGTTATTGTGTTGATATGAAACAATGCAACAATTTGAGAAATTCAATTGAGCAATTATTCTCAAAACTGGATACTTGTTGTTAATATTTTTTTGGCTATAGCTATCGTAATATTGCGATTTATTATTTATTAATTTATTTAAAAAATTTAAAGATGAAGAAAATATTTGCACTTGCGGCAGTAGTAATCGGGGGTATCGCTTTGGCTTGTTGTGACTTGCCATGCTGTACCGGCGGCGGCGTCTGCTGTTAATTCGGAAAATATCTTATTGATATAAAAATGAAAAGCCCCGGCTCAAAGAGTCGGGGCTCATCAGTTATGAAAAAACTATTTAAAGTTTTCCGTTTCTTTTATCCTTTCTTTCCTTTCTTCTCAACTACTCTCTTCACTGTACTACCTGTTACGATTGCTCTTCTGTTCAATCTTCTTCCTTCGGCAGTTGCATTATCAGCTATAGGATTGGCCTCTCCATGACCTTCATAGTATAATCTTTCCGGATCAATTCCAGCTTTCACAAGAGAGTTGTAAACTTTCTTAGCTCTCCTTGTAGACATTCTCATGTTTGAAGATTCTGATCCCATTGAATCGGAGTAACCTCCAATATTAAGGTATGCATCAGGATATGCATTGGCAAATTCAACGATACTTGAAATATGATCATCGTATCCTTCTGCAGGAATAGTTCCTCTTTCAAACAAAATCATTGGACTTGCATATCCATTGATGATTTCTTCTGTAGTAGGTTTTCTGACCTTAGGACAACCATCAAGTTCAGGAATACCAGCTTCATCAGGACATTTGTCAAATTTGTCGCCTATTCCGTCTCCATCTGCATCAGGACATCCTTTTGCATCAGCTGGTCCCGCCTCGTCAGGACAAGCATCATCTTTGTCTGCAATACCATCTCCATCACCATCAGGGCAACCCTGAAGATCTCCTTTAGTATTTATACAGTTATCATTTTCATCATCGAATCCGTCACCATCAGTATCAGGAATCGGGCAACCGTTATATCTTGAAACACCTGATTCCTCAGGACATTCATCAACATTATCACCAACGCCGTCGCCATCAGTATCCGGGCAACCTGCATACATGGCATCACCTGCTATTTCAGGACAAGCATCATCTCCATCGATAACACCATCACCGTCAGTGTCCGGACAACCATTATACTGCGCCAAACCTGCAACCTGAGGACAATCATCTTCTCCGTCGATGATTCCATCAAGGTCTGAATCCGGGCAACCGTCATATTCTTTTAATCCTGGTGTTTCAGGACAAGCGTCTTTACTGTCTGCTACCTTATCTCCATCCATATCTTTCTTTCCTAGATTGAATCCAATACCTATTTCAGTGATCAAATGGTTGTCATTACTGTCATCAGTAACATTACCATCATAATCATCACCGCTGTAGAGGCCATACTGTGTATGAACGAACAATCCGAAAACATCGGAAATATTGTATTTGAACCCAAGTCCAACAGTAGGCAATACAAGCCCGCTGTCATCAGCACTTGAACCTCCATCAGCACCAAAACTTGCATAACCAAGTCCTGCTGAAAGGAAAGGAATAAATTTAGTGTCCTTCAGGATTTTGAACTGTCCATGAAGTCCAAGATGCATAGCACTTGCTGTAAATTGAGATACACCATTGTCATCTTCATACCCTGTTTTACCAAAGTTTGCAGTAAATGAAGCATCGAATCTTGGGCTTAAATATTTTGAAACCCTCGCACCAAATATAGATTCAGGAGAACTGAACACAAGGTTTGAGCCATAGTCTCCTGTATAGTCAAGTTTACCCCAACTTAAACCTACGCTCCAGGGCGCAACATCAGACTGAGCCGATACGGTAAAAGTCAGACTCATGAATAATATTAATGTAAATAAGATTTGCTTTTTCATAAATGAGATTTTGTGAAACTAAATTTGCGGCAAAAATATCAAAAAACACAATAAACACATCATAATTTGTCAATTGTGTTAAGAATCTAATTTTCCATGTTTGATCCGTGTCGGATTTTGGTCTGAAAGATCATCAAAACAAAGAAATCAGGCAGACCGCCGGCAATTTTATTCTACACCTCCCCAACACAAGTATTTAATTTCCAGGTAATCATCCATACCATATTTCGAACCTTCTCTTCCAAATCCGCTTTCCTTGATTCCACCGAAAGGTGCAACAGCTGTAGAGATCATTCCTGTGTTTATACCAACCATACCATATTCCAGCGCTTCTGCAACCCGCCATATCCGGGCATAATCCCGGCCATAAAAATATGAGGCCAGTCCATAGGATGTATCATTTGCCATTGCAATAACTTCTTCTTCACTGTCAAACCTGAATATCGGTGCTACCGGTCCGAATATTTCCTTGTTATAAACATCCATATCCGACGTAACACCAGTCAGAACAGTGGGCTCATAAATCAGGCTTTCATTATTATTTTCAAATCTTCTTCCTCCTGTGATTACTTGTGCTCCTTTGATTACGGCATCCTGGACTACATCTTCAACAAACTTTATTGCTTTTTCTTCAACCAACGGGCCTATGGTCACGCCTTCTCTTGTTCCATCTCCGATTTCCTGAT
Organism: Saprospiraceae bacterium; assembly: GCA_013042795.1. The sequence continues at coordinate 12,404 of JABDPK010000170.1, forward strand.
CAGCGACTGCTTTTGCAAATTTTTCAGCGAATTCATCATACACCCTTTCCTGGGCAAATAACCGGTTGGAACAAATACAGGTTTGCCCTGCATTCCGATATTTCGATGCAATTGCACCCTCAACTGCCAGTTCTAGATCTGCATCATCAAACACAATAAATGGTGCGTTCCCTCCGAGCTCCATGGAGACTTTTTTAACTGTATCCGCACATTGTCTCAGTAAGATCTTACCTACTTCAGTCGATCCTGTAAATGATAATTTCCTGACAATTGGACTGGAACACATTTCCTGTCCTACCGAAGGCGCCTGGTTTGAACAAATGATATTCACAACTCCAGGAGGAAAGCCTGCCCTATCGGCCAGTTCTGCCAATGCCAGTGCTGAAAGGGGTGTCAACTCAGCAGGTTTGATCACAACGGTGCAACCGGCTGCCAGGGCAGGCGCCACTTTCCTGGTGATCATAGCATTCGGGAAATTCCATGGAGTGATTGCAGCAACAACACCTACAGGTTGCTTGATAGTGATAATCCTCTTGTCTGACATATGGCCTGGAATGGTGTCTCCATAAACACGTTTGGCTTCTTCAGCAAACCACTCTACAAATGAAGCACCATATCTAATTTCACCTTTGGCCTCATTCAGGGGTTTGCCTTGCTCGTGGGTTAGGATCAGTGCCAGGTCATCCACATTCTCCAACTGTAATTTGTACCATTTCTTGAGAATCCTGCTGCGTTTACCGGCAGTATATGACCTCCATATCTTAAAAGCTTTTTCTGCTGCTTCTATTGCTTGGCGTGTCTCTTCCACACCGCAATCACTTACTTCTGCCAGTTTATCACCGTTATATGGATTTGTGACATCAAATC
>JABDPK010000173.1 GCA_013042795.1 Saprospiraceae bacterium
AGACTATATCCAAGCTGGAGGTTGTACATCAGGGATGTTTGACTCTGATGAGCAAACCCACTAAATTCAGCAAAGAACGGAATCAGTTTTTCACCTGAATTCCAAACATACTGATCCCAGCCCATTCCACCGCCCAGGCTAATAAACCGATTAAATCGGTGTCCTGCGCTAACTGAAAATCCAATGCCATTTACAGAATTTGCCCGGGAACCCGCATTGCCGGTAATCATTTGCCATTTCAAAGAATAGTTGAGTCCCTTCTCTTTAAAATTATACGGAACAATATGTTTTTGTTTCAAAGTACTCTTCTGAATGACCTTCTTGATATCCTCCTGTCTGAATGTAACATTATCAGACCATGCTGTTTTTATCTCAATGATATATCCCGGCATCCAGTTAATAATATCTCCTTCTACCTGGCTGCCATCATTAAGGTAGACGATAACATGCTTGCTGAGATCGGTATCTTTTTCCTGTGCTTGAATCTGAACTGAACAAAAAAGACACAATAGGAAACTGATTAATATATTTCTGTAATTCATAGTCCTATTTTGTTACGCTTATGAAACTGATTTCATCAAGATCTCCCGGATCGCTGCTATCGAATTGATACAAACCATCTTTTCCAATGATCAATAAATGTTCATTGCTTAATGATATGGCATCAACAGCACTGATATTGCTCAGATGTTCAATCCTGTTTTGATCGATCTTTGTCAAGTCTTTTGTTTCAAACACTTTCAATCCGAAATCTCCTTCACAGAGATAGAGGTGATCATCTGTCACCGACAATCCATGTGGATTATCCATCTCATACGAAGCAATCAGTACCGGGTTGAATACATTACTTACATCCAGTACATCCAGTTGATTTGTAAATGATTCACATCTTGTACCATCACGAAGTGTCACATAAGCGATATCATCCTTGACAAATACAGGATCACATGCTGTGGCATGTCTGAATTCAGATACATAGGATGGGGTAGAAGGCTCACTGGCATCGTAGATATACATTCCGTTTGATGAGCCAATGAAAAGATAGTTTTTATATGAGAACAATGTTTCAATATTCCCCCAGGTTACATAGGTTGTTTCAGTTTTGACCGGAGTTTCAGGTGTACTCAGGCTATACGCTACCAGTTCATTATTATTCAGGACATACAGATGTCCAAATCGGAGCGCAAATCTGGCAAATGATCCACCAACACCTGTGGGTGAAACAGCACCGGCATTTCCTGAAGGTACAGCAACATCTATGGCATCTTCCAGAACAAATATGCCACCTCCGCGCCAAAATACATCGTCTCCGAAGTTAGGATCAGCACACTCAACTTCTAGTTTTCTTTCAGTGGCCCTGCTATAAATGAAGTAACCAAGGTTCTGATGGTGTTCATATAATTTGAAGACTTCTTCGTCCCTGGATAACACTTCAGGACTATTGATATTACTGATATCAATTGTTAAAAGATCTACATAGCTGTCTGCATACATCAGGTTACCCTGGATGGCGACATCAATATTCCCTGGGATACTCATAAAAGCTGTGACGACAGGATTAAAAGGGTCTGAATTATCAATGATATGAACACCTTCATATTTCTCGTTGATAAATATCATGTCATTGTAAAAATAGATCTTACCGGTCTCAATCATTTCACGAGGAGACTGGGTTTCAACGGGTATTCTGAACTGTTCTGGTTGAACATATACCGGTGTATATTCGATAAATACCCGGGTTTCATCACATTCATCCTTCAGGCATGAGCTGAACAATAACACAGCCATCAAGCCGGCAACAAAAAAAGGATTGAATATTGACATAATCTTTTTCATAACTTTTATTCTTTTGATTCAATACAAAAGACGTTATGAAATCAGAATGTGTTGGCAGGAAAAGAAATTATTTTGTAGGAACCTTACTTTTATTTTCCACTGATGCTGATTCTTCTCCCAGATCCATAATCTCATTTTTATCAAGATTATCAAGCTCGACCTTCAGATTATCAATGATGAATTCCTGCCTGTCCATGGTGTTTTTCCCCATGTAGTATTTTAATAAATCAGCAATATGTGTACTATGTTTAAGGATGACAGGTTCCAGTTTGATGTCTTCACCAATGAAACCTTCGAATTCATTAGGTGATATTTCACCTAATCCTTTAAATCTGGTGATTTCTGGTTTACCACGTAATTTACCAATTGCTTCCTGCTTCTCCTTTTCGGAGTAACAATAGAAGGTCTTTTGTTTGTCTCTAACCCTGAATAGCGGTGTTTCAAGGATATAAAGATGTCCTTCCCGAACCAGATCAGGGAAGAATTGAAGAAAGAAAGTCAATAATAGAAGTCGTATGTGCATTCCATCAACATCGGCATCTGTTGCAATAACCACCCTGTTGAATCGCAATCCTTCCAGCCCATCTTCAATATTCAATGCATGTTGCAGAAGGTTCAACTCTTCATTTTCGTAAACGATCTTTTTGGTCTGACCATAACTATTAAGAGGTTTACCGCGTAAACTGAATACGGCCTGAGTTTGTACATCCCTTGCTTTTGTAATCGAACCACTGGCTGAATCACCTTCCGTAATAAATATTGTTGTGGCAATCTTTCGTTCATCATTGCCTCTTTTTTTATCATTATAATGGACCTTGCAATCCCTGAGCTTTTTGTTGTGAATGTTGGCTTTCTTAGCTCTCTGGTTAGCCAGTTTTTTGATGCCAGCAATTTCCTTTCTTTCTTTTTCACTTTGCTGGATTCGTTTGAGAATAGCTTCAGCATGTGTTTTGTTTTTGTGCAGGAAGTTATCCAGATATTGTTTTACGAAGTCAACAATAAACAATCTGACAGTAGGACCATCAGGTGCCATCTTCAGTGAGCCAAGTTTTGTTTTTGTCTGTGATTCAAAAACAGGTTCCTCCACTCGTACACTTATCGCTCCAATGATTGAAGTCTGAATGTCTCTTGCATCAAAGTTCTTGTTATAGAATTCTCTTACAGTTTTTACAATGGCCTCTCTGAATGCAGCCAGGTGCGTTCCACCCTGGGTTGTATTCTGTCCGTTGACAAAAGAATAATACTCTTCTCCATATTGTGAACCGTGAGTCAATGCCATTTCGATATCCTCACCTTTGAGGTGGATAATTGGATATCGCAGGGTACTTTCGTCCGTATTGTTGTTCAACAGATCGAGTAAGCCATTTCGGCTCATAAATGTCTTCCCGTTATAAATGATCTTGAGTCCGGCATTCAGGTATGCATAATCCCAAAGGCGATCTTCAATAAATTCATCCCTGAATTTGAAATTTTTAAAAATCTCAGGATCGGGTCTGAATTCAATCAGTGTTCCTGAAGTTTCTTTCGATTTTGAGATCCTGCTTTGAGTTACAAGATTTCCGAGTTCAAAATTAGCTTCTTTCGATTTTCCATCTCTGAATGCAGATACTTTGAAATATTTGGACAATGCATTGACTGCCTTTGTACCCACACCATTCAATCCCACGGATTTCTTGAAGGCTTTGGAGTCATATTTACCACCCGTATTTATTTTGGAAACACAATCCACAACTTTGCCAAGTGGAATACCTCTGCCATAATCACGGACACTGACAAGACCATCTTCGATCTTGATTTCGATTTGTTTGCCATGTCCCATCACGTATTCATCAATACAGTTATCCAGCACTTCCTTCAATAGTACATATATACCATCATCCTGTGTGGACCCATCTCCCAATTTACCTATATACATCCCTGGCCTGAGGCGGATATGTTCTTTCCAGTCCAGTGATTTTATGTTCGCTTCTGTATATGTTACCTGACTCATAGATTGCAAAAGTATGAATTATGAATGATTAAAGATATGAAAACATATTAGGAAAATATATAATGTATATTTTCAATTGATAATAATAAATAATAATTGAAAAGGGGAGCTTTCCCTTTAATGACACACCGTAAAAAAGAGATAAAAGGACTATGAGATGTATGGAAAATGCCTAAACTCATTATCCAAGAATCAATCGATGTCCTCACAGAACCTGGGCCCTTAGGCAGGTTGTTTCAGGCATCTTGCCTGAAATAAATTAGCGAATAAGCGTGATACTGCCTGTCCTGATCTCCTCTTCTCCTTCAGAAGTTCTCAACTTAACCATATAGAGGTAAACGCCTTGTTCCGCAGGCTGATTGTCAATAAAACCGTTCCAGCCATAATCCGGATCATTCACAGGATGATTGCCCACACTATGAACGAGGTTTCCCCATCGATCAAATATCTTCATTTCGATGACTGAGGCATCATTGAAATTGCTCTGGATATAAAACGCGTCGTTAGGTGGATTGTTGATATCGAAAATATTCGGAATATAATAATTGACAACCGGGGTATATGGAAGATTGACAGACAACGCGATAAGGCAATTATTATCTATTTCCAAAGATACATTGATGGTTGTGTTTTGTGTAATCTGGGCGACAGGGTTAATACAGTCGCTGCAACTAAGGATCTCTTCAGGAGACCAGTTTATGTTGCTTATATTTTGAGCACCAGAAATTGAAAGCTGGTACGTATTGGCACCGCTGGTACTTGTGATCAATTCGATACTGCTTGTATCTATAAGATCGAGCTGGATCATTTCCAGGAATACACAGCTACCACTTTGTAACTCCATGTCATAAATTCCGGGTGGTGCTGAAATTTCAATAGGCAATATATTAAAACTACCTTGTGATTGTCCGTTTAAAGCCACACTGATAGGGAAGTCCAAACCTGAAGCAGATTCGATGACGATTTGACCTTCATTTTCATCAGGACATGAAGAAATAAGCATGTATTGTGCATCCGGTAAAGCATATACAAGATTTATGTTGACAATCGAATCACATGAAAAACTATTTCCGCCTGTTATAATTTCTATGCCTGTAGGATTGGAAGAATTATAGGTTTGTCCATTGATAATGAAATCCATTTCCTCACAGAGTTCCTGTTCGAAGAATGATTCAGTAGCTGCGTTAAAACTGATGTCAACATTAACGATTGAATCACATCCATTAGCTGAAGCTCCGGCTAAAATCGTTGTCGCGGATGGGTTTCCAGGATCATATATATCTGATCCTATAGTTATATTCTCCCCTTCACAGAGGCTTAGACTCAAGTTGTTTTCTGATAACGGGAAGAAACTGAGGTTGACTACCACAGTGCTATCACAACCATTCACGGATCCGTTTTCGATCAGGACATTTCCGTTTTGATTGTTGATATCGAACAGTTGACCTTCGATTACGACATTGTCATCAGGACATAATTGATCATCATAATTCCCTATAATGTTACTTTCAAATCGGATATCAATATTGACTGTTGAATCACAGCCAAAGACTGATGCATTTTCAAATGACAAGCTTGTATTTGTATCAGTACTGAAATCCATACCCAGGATATTGACAACATCGCCTTCACAGAAAATGCCCTCAACCAGCCCTTCTTCAGATGGATAGTAGTTTATCACCAGTTGGATAATTGAGTCACATCCTTCTGAGCTTTGAAGTATGATATCTGTAGAACTGCTGTATTCGATTCCGCCGACATTAATTGTTTCACCTTCACATAAAGAGCCTTCAAAGGTTAATTCATAGGATGGGAATATCTCAATATTTAATGGTATTGGTGTATCAAATTCACTTGTACAATAAGTAACAACATCCATTACTGAAACAGGTACCAACTCAAAGTTTCCAGGAAGATTACCAAGATAAAAAGTGTCCAGGTTGATTGATTGTGTGCCAGCCTCACCAAATGGACAAATTGTTAATGTACCGCTACCATCTATGGATTGACTGATATTCCAGTTCTCACTTCCATTCGTTTCAGCGATGAGAAATTCTGCTGCGACTAATTGTCCAGAGTTCAAGTCAACAATTATGCAATCACCGGATTGGCAACTGCTGTTGGATTGGGCAGTGATATCTAATTCCGGGAGAGGATTTACGATAATGCTGAAGTCTAACGAATCAGACGGACAACCAGAAGACCCTTCCACAATGTAACTGAATGTAGTACTGGCATCAGCAATCCACATTGATCCGATTTCATTAGTTTGATCGCTTGCCAATGTAAAAAAACCGCCTGGTGTTTCGTTTTCAATATATTCATCCAACTGGATCATATCTTCTTCACATACTTCATTTGCCAGAACGGCTTGACCCGCAGAAATATCTTCTGTCAGAAAAATTTCAATATATGCTGTGTCATTGGGACATCCCTGGGCGGTACTTAAGACAACATAATCAATAAAATAACTTTGATTTGTCGTTGCGCCGGTCGTATTCCATGTATTCCCGGATATCAGAAATCCGTCAGGCTCAAATAATCCGCCCTGATCCGAACCAGGAGATATGACGGTAGTAAAATCAATGATTTCTCCAGAACATGCAGATATGGTCATGTCCTGACCAGCATTCGGTCCTTCCTCAATATCGATAATAAGAGATGATGCCACAGCATTGCAATATGGTCCGGAAAGGCTTGCATTAATGGTATATGTAAAGGCATAGGAACCTGCTTGTGCTGTTCCAAAATCCACACTTGTTGAATCCGTCAATTCGATCATCATTGGTCCGGCGACCTGGAGCCAATACCCATCTTCTTCCGGCAAACCTAGTAACTCCATCAGGTTGATCGGAGGATTACCAGGGCATAAAGCAAAAACGGAATCAATACCGCTGAATGGCATCGGAACAACTTCAAGAAATACCGAACTCGACTGCAGACCACAGGAGTCTTCAATGGCATAATTAAATTCATAGAATCCAGCAGGCAAAGGACCTAGA
>JABDPK010000095.1 GCA_013042795.1 Saprospiraceae bacterium
TTATAGTTTTTTTCATAATAATCCTTCCGGTTATTGGCTGAATAAAACCGGCTTCCTGCTTATTTTATCAGTTATTATTCTGGTACTGGTATTGCTTAGCTGGTTCATCAAACCATTTAAACAAAAGCTTGATACAAAAGCTCTCCGAATATTTACGCTGATTATGGGCTTAGCCTGGGTTGCTGTTCTGATCAATTATTTTACCGGAAGTGGCAATGCCTTGTTCATAAACTTTTACACATTACGCAGCTGGTATGGATTTCTTATCGGTGCCGCATTTTCAGGAGTAATAGGAGTCGGTTTTTATCCCTTGATGGGTAGTCGTGTATGGTGTCGCTTTGGATGCCCGATGGCTGCTATCCTGGGAGTTCAGCAGAAATTATTCAGTCGGTTCAGGATCACTACCAATGGAGGTCAGTGTATATCATGCGGGAACTGCTCTACGTATTGCGAAATGGGTATTGATGTACGTGCTTATGCACAAAAAGGTCAGAATATCGTGCGGGCATCATGCGTTGGTTGTGGTATTTGTGCTGCCGTTTGTCCAAGGGGAGTCCTGAGACTGGAAAATGGGAGTAAAGATATTTTTGATAGAGTTTAGTGGAGCTTTAGGCAGGATGCCAAAAGCAACCAGAGAAATCAAAGCTTAACGGATGCCTAATGAATTGCTGGCCAATGATGATTGGTTTCTTCAGGCATCTTGCCTGAAGAGCACGTCGGCAGCAGAATTATAGTTAATCTGCACCAATTATAATCTACTAGTTTCTTATATTAAATTTTATATTCGATCCTAGAATAGGATGGTATTTCACTAAGAGGGGTAAACCATGAACAAACATATATGGAAGGAATAAAAACATCATTGCTCAATGCTTTTATAGATGCATCATTGCGGGAAGATATAAAAGATGGCGACCATACATCTCTGGCATGTATACCTGCAGATGCAAGAGATACAGCAAGGTTGATTGTCAAGGACAAAGGAGTCATTGCAGGTGTTGATTTTGCGGAGCATGTATTCAAAAGACTTGATCCCGAATGTCGCTTTGAACGGCTTATTAATGACGGATCCGATGTAAAATATGGTGATATCGCCTTTACTGTTGAAACATATTCCCGGACCTTATTAAAAGGTGAAAGACTTGTATTGAATACAATGCAACGATTAAGTGGTGTATCATCCCTGAGCAGAAAATTTTCCCGCCTGGTTGAAGATTTACCGGTGACAATTCTTGATACAAGGAAAACAACGCCTTTGATGCGATTTCTTGAAAAATGGGCTGTACGTATTGGTGGCTGCACGAATTACCGGGATGGCTTATATGACTGGATAATGATAAAGGATAATCATATTGATGCATCCGGAAATGTACAGCAGGCTATTCGAAAGGTAAAGGATTATCTCCAGATTAATAATAAGGATTTGGGAATTACTGTAGAAGTAAGGGATATTGAAGAACTAAAGGCTGTTATGGAAGAGGGTGGTGTGACGAGGATAATGCTGGATAATTTCGATCTCGATAATATGCGTACAGCTGTTGAATTGATAGGTGATAGATTTGAATGTGAGGCTTCGGGGGGTGTAAATATTGGAACCGTTAGAGCCATTGCAGAAACCGGTGTGGATTTTATTTCTGTAGGTGCATTGACCCATTCAGCTGGTTCACTTGATATGAGCCTTAAGATCGTAAAATAGAAGAATGAAAATGAGGCCCTCAATGATTTGAGAGCCTCACTCTTCAAGTGTGGGAATTACCCAGGATAACTCAATATCAAAAAGCTTATTAAGACGATTGTGAACACACATGCAATCCAAAATCGCAGGTCTGTAAGTATGTTCTGGTTATCATCATGAATCATAAATGAGAAGGTTTTGGTTATTAAAGAGTAATGAGTATTTGCAATTCAATCATTGCATATGACCCTTTAAGACCAAAAAGAATACCATATGGATTATTTATTATGTGTTAAGTACTTGATCTGGGTAAGTGATTTTAAGGTAAAGCAATTATTAGGATTTAATGCAATCTGTAAATGTCTGATAATGAAATATCAATGCAATTGATATATAGTCTATTTAATTAATAGCTTCAAATGCATTATCTGAAAAATACCCAAAAACTTTAGATAGAATTTTTGATTGCTTTCTTGATTTTCCTGACAATTGAAGGGCCTTCGTAGATCATACCGGAATACAACTGTATTAAATCAGCTCCGGCTGCGAGCATATTTATGGCATCTTTATCAGAACAAATTCCTCCGACACCTATAATTGCCAGCTCAGGTTTCCTGCTCCTGATATACTTCACAACTTCCACGGACCTTTTGTGAAGGGGCTGTCCGCTTAAACCGCCATTGCCGATTTCATCGATCCGGTTTTGACCACTTTTCAGATTTTCCCTTGAGATAGTGGTATTGGTGGCTATGATACCATCAATTTTATTGGATTCGATGATATCCAGTGTGTCATTTATTTGTTCAAATCCAAGGTCAGGTGCGATTTTCAGTAAAATGGGTTTGTATTCTTTTTTTGTTTGTCTGAGTTCTGCCATCCTGGCCAGGAGTCTGTTCAGGGGTTCCTTGTCTTGTAAAGCTCTCAGGTTAGGTGTATTAGGAGAACTTACATTGACTACAAAATAATCAACATGGGGATACAATGCATTAAAACAGATTTCATAATCGTTGATCGCCTCCTCGTTTGGTGTGACTTTGTTCTTTCCGATATTACCCCCGATTATAATATGCCTGGATGTGTCTTTTTTGAGTCTTTCAACCATTCCCTCAACACCTTCATTATTAAAACCCATCCTGTTGATCAGGGCTTTGTCTTCCGGTAATCGAAAAAGTCTAGGTTGTGGATTACCGGCCTGACCTTTTGGAGTCACAGTTCCGATTTCAATAAATCCGAATCCTAGATGTGACATTGCCTTATAATGCTTTCCTTCTTTATCAAATCCGGCGGCTAAGCCAACCGGGTTCGGAAACCGGATACCGAATACTGTTTTTTCAAGAGCGGGCGCATCATAACTGAATATGTACTTCACGATCGACTTCAAAACAGGAATTGAAGTTATAATTCCGAAAATGGATGTACTGATATGATGTGCCTTTTCAGCCGGGAAAAGGAACAGGAATGGTTTTATAATAAGTCGATAAAACAATTACTTGATTTCTTCTTTTAATTTATCGAGATCTCTGACAAGAAGTCTCTTGCGGTTAAAGGTAAGAATATCTTCGTTTCTCAATTCATTCAGTACAGTGGTTACGGTCTGTCGAGAGGTTGCAGTCAGATTGGCAATTTCCTGGTGTGTAATAAAATTGCGTACGACCCATTCATAACCTACACGCTGGCCTCTTTTTCTTACAAGCTCAGCAAGGTATTCAACAATCCTGCTCCGGGAGTCCTTGAATACCAGCGATTCCAGCCTGTTTTCCATTTCGATGACTTTTGATCCCATCATTTTCATAAAAAACAAACTCAGGGAACTGTGATCTTTGATCAGGTTTTTCATTTCATTGGCGTTGATCACACATAAGGTTGTGTCTTCCAGTGCCAGTGCATAATCCCTTCTGGACGTTTCTCCGATCATGGACAACTCACCAAAGACTTCGCCTTTTCCAAGGATCGTCTTGGTGATTTCTTTACCATTATCTGCATAGGAGCCAATTTTTATTCTTCCATCAGTAATAAAGAAAATCTTATCACTTGATTGGTTGGGCAAGTAGACATATTCATTTTTCTCAACAATTTTGAGATGATCTTTATCTATTTGTTCGCCCATTTTCTTTGGACAAAAAATGCCTCCTACATCAATGTTTTCTAGGTACCAGATCGCTTTTTCGTTCATTTCAGGAGATTTAGAATGAAATTATTTGTTAGAAATCTTCATTTTCAATGCATCAACTAACTTCTCGAACTCCGGGTTCTTAGATACTAACAGATCATATTTTTCTTTTGTTGTTAAGGATTTGGGCTTTTTTGGAGGTTCATACTCAGGAAATGTCTTTTCGTTGACTTCAAACAATAATTTTATGTCCCGATTTGGATATTGATCATGAATTTTTTCCAGTAAGTGAATTTCCTGTTTGAGGAAATCAATATAGATCCTGGTGGGTGTAATGATGGTCACTGTATTATCATCGATGCGGACCTTGATGTATTGCATAGCTGTTTTCAGGGATTGAGATTCTGTATTGTCCCTGAATTCATCAAAAATCTTCTGAATCCTTTCAACATTGTAAGGAATGCCATTCCCGGCTTTGTCATTTTCTTCTTTTTCGATGGATTTCAGCAATGAATCTAGGTTTGCCGAAATCTGGGGGGCATCGATTTTTTCTATAACAGGCTTAACTGTTGCAGCTGCAGGCTGTTTTTCTTCTTCTTTTTCTTCTTTGTGATCTTTCTCAGATGCAGGATTGGTAACTTTAGCAGGATTTTGAACTGCTTCTGATGAACTGATCTTCGCAATGGATTCTTTGGGATTATCCTGTATAACAACTTCCTTTTCCTTGAGGATTTCCTTTTTCTCAGTCTGAACTACTGTTTTTTTTTTCTCGATTGCCCTGTTCATGTAGCACATCTTACTAAGTGCAATTTCAACACTCAGTCTCTTATTATGAGATCGTATCAAATTAATGTCCGCATTATTCAATATTGAGAGTGCGGTCATCAGGAATGAAGCAGAACTAAGTTGTGCCTGGTCTTCATATCTCTTTTTAAGATTATCGCCGGTTTCCAGCAGAGTAGCAGTTTTCAGATCCCTGACCATAAGAAGATCCCTTATGTGTTTCATAAGTCCTGGTATAAATTGCTCAGGTTCAAAACCGCTTTTTACAATCTTGTCATAGATAAGCATTAACGAAGGGAAGTCTTCTTTGATGGCAGAGTCTATGATCCGGAAATAGTAATCATAGTCCAGGACATTAAGATTGTCAGCGACATCCTTATAGGTAATGTCTCCTTCAACCGTACTAATAATTTTATCGTAAATGGACAAGGCATCTCGGAGTGCCCCATCTGCTTTTTGAGCAATAAGGTGCAGGGCTTCCTGATCTATATTCCTTTTTTCCTGTCCTGAAATAAATTCGAGTTGCCTGACGATATCCGGAATTTGAATCCTTCTGAAGTCAAATATCTGGCACCTCGAAAGTATTGTAGGAATGATCTTGTGTTTCTCAGTTGTAGCAAGGATAAACTTGGCATAAGGAGGTGGTTCTTCCAGGGTTTTTAAAAATGCATTAAAAGCGGCCTGGCTCAGCATGTGTACCTCATCAATAATATAGATCTTGAAAGATCCTTGTTGAGGTTGAAAACGAACCTGTTCATTTAGTGCCCTGATATGATCAACACTATTATTTGACGCTGCATCCAGTTCGAAAATATTAAAAGAGGCATTGTCAACGAATGCTTTGCAGGAATTACATTCTCCACAGGCTTTGAAACCTTCCTGCAGATTTTCGCAGTTGAGCACTTTTGCAAGAATCCTTGCACTGGTAGTTTTACCGACACCCCTTGGGCCTGCAAACAGGAATGCATGCGCCAGTTGATCATTTTTAAGCGCATTCTTCAATGTTTGCGCTATATGATCCTGTCCAACGACTTCGTCGAAATTCTGAGGGCGGTATTTACGTGCTGAAACAACGAAACTCATATAGCCCCGAAGATATAAAAGAATTCATAATGTGAGCCCTGAATATGTCTAATGTAATTTGGTTTTTTAAGACATCACTAAGTTGACCTTAACATTTGAACAATCTTTTTTTACTTTACTTTGTTTCTCATTTGAAACAGGGCCATTATGAAGATTGCAATTGCACAATTGAATTACCTCATCGGGGACTTTGAAGGAAACGTGAACAAGATTATTGATT
>JABDPK010000176.1 GCA_013042795.1 Saprospiraceae bacterium
GGACTAAGTCATAAAACCTTTCCGGGTTTTGTTGTGGGACTTGGTCTTGTAATTTACCTTGTCCTCCTAGTGCTTTCAATCTGTTACTTTACAGAAAGAATCGGGACATTGGACAATGCATTCCAGACCTTCCTGTTGATCACCGAAAATAATATAACCATTATGGCTGACCGTTGGCCGGCGGTTATAATCAGGATTGTACCATGGATATTGACTACAATTGGAGCGCCATTGATTATAATTATGATCGGATTTTCAATATCATACATTCTGTTTCAGCTCACCATTTTCTTATTACTGGCAATCACACTCCGGGAACCAGTACTGGCAGTATTGCAGATCCTGGTGCTTCTGCTGGCATGTTCCGATGGTTTCTACTGGTGCAATTCAGAACAGATACAGGGCATTTCAATAGTTATTCTAAGTTTCGGATTTTTGAGGCAATCTGATCTTAAAATAAACTTTAAAAATATCATACTCATGGTATTTTTATTCTTTGCCCTTCTATATTATCACCCGATCCTTGTCTTCCCAATCGGATATCTATTTTGTTATTCGACAATTGAAAAGCTAAAACCTGATTTGAGAATGCTTGGCTTTGCACTAGTTTTCGTAATCGCCTGGTATATCAAAAATCAGTTTTTTTCAAACTGGTATGACATTATGAAGTCAGATGAATTTGCTGACAACCTGGGATTGTATGTCTTCAATTTCTGGACATTGGAATCTATCTCCCAGTTTTTTGGAGAAACATGGACAAAATATCATTTCATTATCCCAGGAGGAATCGTATGCATTTTCGTTCAATTGGCTCAAAAGAAATTTCTTTCGGCTTTGTATACTCTTTTTATTGCGTCCCTGTATTTTTTCATTGTGATTATCGCTACGCCAACTATTGAATACAGTTTCTATACAGAATCCAATTTCTATATACTCATCCTTTTTTTCTATTACCCGATTTTAAAACACTTAAACGATCACACTCTAAATTCCTCAACATTTAAAATTACTGTGACAGCAATTCTGCTTATTTCTATAGGCAGGATCATTTCTTATTCCGGAAATTATCAAAAAAGGCTTGACTGGATCTCATCTACAATGGAGGAAAACCAATGCAATAAGATTATTGTGACTGAAGACCTGCTTGATCATGAAATAAGGTTTCAGATCTGGTCTTTACCCTACGAGAGCCTGATTCTGGGTCATCAAAAAGGAATGAATAAAAGCATCCATCCTTTAGTAAACAGTTTTGAAGATGACTACAATGAAAATCTGTTTGTGACAAGCTTTAAAACACATGAACCTGGTGAAATCAATTCAGCTTACTTTCAATTCCCGGAGGGACCATATTGTACATTAGGAGAACACAGGTAACTTATTCAGTTTCTTTCATCCGGCCTATCATACAACTGACAAAGGATTTAGCTGTAACCAGGACATTACCCTCTCCTATCTTTGGATAACCCATTTTATAAAGTGTTGTGGAAACATGCTCCTGGTTAAAATCTTCTGATTTTTCTAATTCAATTAAACCGGTCTCCCTGTCTATGTTGATATTATCAAATCCAAATTCTGAATTCAACCTGCTTTTGATCGAGTTCTCACATCCGCCACATTTTATATTATCTACCTGTATTCTGTAAGTCATTTTTTTCTTTTAACAATGTTAATACTTATGATTTAGTTCATTTCGAGATGATACAATGTTTTAATCCAAATCTGCCTCTACATTTTAAGTTTAGTTCAAAAATGTCTGAAAGCCTTCTTGATTTCAGCGACGATTTGATTTTCGGTCATACTATCTGCAGATTGTACATCAAGTAATTCGGGTTTAGGTCCATTGACATTGTCAATAAACTTGGCTAATTCTTTCTTCATCAATGCCGGTCCCATGATTACAAGATAATCCATGCTTTTGATGGCAGTAAATATTTCTTCAAAAAATTTCTTGTGTTGTCTTTTTTCCTTCTCGAGATAGGTTTTCTCTTTTACTGTAATAACTGGTCCAAAAACATCCTTGCTCCGCGTCCCTCCTTTAGGATGAAAAGTTTCTATACCGGATTCCAGTATTTTAATATTTACATTTTCACCTGAAAACGTTACCAATTGTGCTTTTTTCTTGTCAATCCAAACTCCTGCTTTCTTTTCCATTACATTCATTTTTCTTCAATATAGCCTGACTGGTACAGCAGTGTAAATGACACAAATCATTCTTTTTCCTAATTGAAATCAACGTATCCGAACATCGGATACTTCAACTTTAGAAGAAATACGTTGAAAATGCATTTGGGCAATTACTTTTTGGACAGATATCATTCCTTATACGAAAGTCTGAGAGTATTGGACAAACAATCAAAAGAGTTTTGCAGTAAAACTCATATAAATTCCATTAAAAACAAATTGGATAAATTAAGTGCTTTCGGACAAATGCTATCACATCTTGACAACGACCTTCCATTGCTTAAACTCGAAAAAGCTATTGGAAAATTTAAAATGGAGGTCGATAAATTGAATTTATTATATAATGAAGAATTACTGTTGGCGGAAGAAGAACGAAAACTTGGCAGTTCAAATAAAATTTTCTCGGACATTGCTGAAAAAGAAAGATTGACAGAGGATAATTTTAAAAAGGCGGTTCATGATGTTTACCTGACCTCAATCCATGACCAGGAACAACTCATCGCGAACCATCTGTATGCACTTGAAGAAGTTCAGCTCAGGGATGGTATTGAAGCCTATTTCAGAGAAATCCTTGAAAACTTTGAAGAACAATACACTGATTTCCAAGAAGATACACTATGTGATGAAATCACTGAAATTACCAATAACCTTGAATTACTCCAGGGAATCAATTCAAAACATAAAACACCAGAAAGTATGCAGGTCTTCAACGAACTGATGCAATGGAAACTATTGCTTCAAAAGGCGGTTATCTGTTTACATTCTGTTAAGGATATCCAGGATAAAAGCGATGAAACTATAATAAGCACAGATTTAAGCAGGGAATACTATGACATTGTGAGGAAGTTGAATGAACGTTACGAGGAATTTGTTATTCTAAGTGCAAGGATCATGAAACTGGTTAAAGAATGGACAAGGACCGAAAGCGCAAGTGCTGATGTCAGCAAAGGGGTTCCGCATGCAAGCAGATCGCAAGATTTTTGACAATTCATAACTATGAAACATATCATCTATATCAGTTTCTTTTTCCTGGTCGGTCTTTCTCAGGATACATTGGCACAAACAAGATTAACATATCCCTCTCTTGATAAATCATTATTAAATGTTTGGCTTGCTTGTGAGAACAATGATATAGAAGTTATTACGCTGTCGCTTGAAAAAACAGAGAAGGTCTGGGATAATATCAAAGGAAAGATCAGCCGTGAAAAAGTTGAGCATTTTGATATGAATCTTGTCAGTAAAGACCTGGACCAACTGATGAAACTAATGAGGAATTCATATGTCAAAAAAGATTATGAACAGTTGAAAAGTTATGCTTATCATTTCCTTTGGGAGTTCAGATCAATCCGTCAATGCAGCTTTTTGGAGACTTATCCTTTAGACCTCCTTTTTAATGCTTATGACTTATATACTGAAATTCATTATACAATCCATGATGAGATGTTTGGCTTAAGAGAATGGACAGATTTTGAAGACCTGGTCAATGATTTTATTTGTGAATATGAAGCATATGATCTCATCCACGATGAAGAAATCATGGAATCCTTTTCAGGTATGGATTTCACAAGTCATCAAAACTCAAAAGATAAAGTCGCTAACTGTCTACACAACCTTCTGATGTCTTTTGAATCCGGCTATCAGCGTGATTTTACCTTGCCATGTGATGAATTAGGTCATGCATTGCTGGAGATGTTTGACAATTATGGCAAATCTATAAATACCAGCCCTGTTATGTCTAAAGGAGAAATGTGACAATTAATAAGAATCACTGAAAGTTCAATTTAATCACCGAAGCTTTAGCAAAAGAGATCACTCTTCCATAAAATCAAGGACATTATTGATCTGGGCATTATTTCCCAAAACAATCAATTTGTTACCGTCCTGAATTACGAAGTCTGGTTGAGGATTTACAAAGAATTTATCTTCATGATCACGGATTGCAACGATATTGATTCCAAATTTTCCCCTGACATTTATCTCTCTTATTGACTTTCCTAAAAAGAAATCTGGTTTAATGTTACAATCGATTTCCTCAAAACCGAGATCTTCAGTGACTTCCCTGGTCATAAATGTAAAGAAGTCAACGGCATTGGGTTTATTCAGCAATGACGCCATATAGAACCCTCCAAGCTGTTCAGGGACCAGGACATGATCAGCGCCGGCCTTGACCAGTTTAGGCTCAATCCTGGGAGATCCTGCCCTGGAGATTATAACCAGGTTTTTATTAAGTTGCCTGGCAGACATTACTGTCAACAGGTTTTCACTATCATCCTGGAGTGCTGAAATCAGAGAGGAAGCGCGTTCAATACCTGCTTTCTGTAAAATCTCATCCTGGGTACTGTCCCCCAGCACATAATAAATCTCGTTATTGTCACTTTGCACATGTTTGATCACTTCATCGCTATGATCAATGATTACAACATCGGTACGTCTTGTATTCAGATTGGCAAATATTTGCCTTCCATATCTTCCAAAGCCGCAAATAATGGTATGTCCTGTTAATGAATCCACCTTTTTTGTGATATAATTTTTATGAAACTTTTTAAATATCTCTCCTTCTACGATGTAATATGTAAATACGGAGATCGCATACGTGAAAATACCAATATTCAACAAGATAACAATAGCACAAAATATACGCCCGCTTGAACTGATTGGCTTGACTTCTCCATACCCTACTGTACTGATTGTAATTATGGTCATATAGAAGGCTTCGATTAATGTATAACCTTCGATAATCATAAATCCAACAATAGAAAAACAAAAAACCAGGGCAATCAGAAAGACTGCGCCTCTGAGGCTCAATACATTGCCAGAGTATGTACTAAATACTTTAGAAAATATCCGGTCTACTTTTACCCTTTCCATAGAGAAGTAAAAGTATGAAATCCAAGTTTAAATTCTGTAATCAGAAATTAATTATTCGAACTGTCCATTCCTCCCAAATCCTTGTTTTGCAATAACCTGACCATCGGGTCAAATTTTACGAGAGCGTGGATATACAGAGACCTGGATACCCTTAGTATCCTGAAGAACATAAGTATCCCCAATAAGACAATAAAAGCCATCATGGCTTCATCGCTCCATTTAAAATAAAATACGAGGATGAGAGCGACGGGCAGTAATATAAAAGAAGATACAATATAAGATATGAACATTGCACCATAATAATATCCAGGTTCAGGTTCAAAGTCCTGGCCACAGAACTCACAATTCTTATTCATATCCAGGGGTTGACTAAATCTGAATGGCTTTTTAAACAGAGAAGATTTCTCTGATCTGCATTTCGGACATTTGTACTGCCACATTGATCTGAATGAAAATCCCATATGGTTCCCTTAATAATTCTTGTTTAGTAAATTAATCGGGATCAATGAGGTAATTTGTTTCTGAGTACGCCGTAAACGAATGTTCCAATCAATGCACCCAAAACAACCAGGAGTATAACGTAGTATCCATAACCTATCAGCACGAACATTGGTCCAGGGCATGCACCTACCATTGCCCAACCCAATCCAAAAATTATACCTCCAATAATATACCTTGCATAACTGAAATCCTTATCAGGAATCACTATCTCTTCACCATAAATGCTCTTGAACTTTGTTCTCTTGATAATTTGAATAATGATAATACCCAGGACAACAGCAGATCCAATAATGCCATACATATGAAAAGATTCAAATCTGAACATTTCATAGATTCTGAACCAGGAAATGATCTCCGCTTTGGCCATCATAATCCCGAATAATATACCAACCAATAAAAATTTAAAGTATTTCATCTCTTTCGTTTAAAATATTATGGGAATTAATAAATGGGTCATTACAAGACCTCCAATAAAGAATCCAACGACTGCTATAATAGATGGTATTTGTAAATTACTGATACCACTAATAGCATGTCCTGACGTACAACCGCCGGCATAGCGTGCGCCAAATCCGATCAGAAATCCTCCTCCCACGAGAATGAGTATTCCTTTTACAGACTTCAATGCTTCGGATCCAAAGATTTCAAGAGGCAAATACTGATTTGCAGCTGAGGTGATGCCGATTGAGTGAAGATTTTCAATAGTTGAAGGATTTAACATGACTTCTTCTGAACTGGTAAGATAATTAGCAGCTATAAAACCACCGATTATGGCTCCCAAAACAAAAGTCAGGTTCCAGACTTGATCTTTGACATCAATTTGAAAGAAATCTGAAAACTTTCCTGCACCTGCCATTGAACATGCTGTTCTAAGGTTACTGGAAACACCGAAATTTCGTCCAAATATCAGCATTAGAAATAAAACAAGGGCAATAAGCGGACCTGCGACGTACCAGGGCCAGGGTTGCGAAATGAATTCCATGTTTGTTTGATTTTGATGTGCAAATAAAGTAATTATTCATTGAATTGAATGTAATCTGGGTTACATTGATCACTGGTATAATGGTAAAATCAAATATTATTAAAACACCGGCACCTGGAAATGAGAATTTTCGAAATTGACCGGTGTTAATATGTCACATTCAAGGAAGTATTCCCGATCAAGTATTCTTTCGAATTCAACCAGTGTCGGATTGATAATAAATTTGACTTTCTCTTTTTCTTTGACGGTTTCATAATCAAAGGTAATTTCTTCCACCTCTTTCTTTTTGTCGGGAACAACGATCAGGTCGAGCACAAGCCGTCCGTCTTCCTGCGGAGATAAAAGCCATGTGACCCAGTTCTTATTATCATTTTGTTCATTAAGAAACAGATGACCTTTGTAATATTTGGCGACTTGCTTGTCCTTAAAGGCAAAGATGGTATCCAATTCGTATACTTTGGCAGAAATCGAATCTTCATTTACATATTCAAAGGGAACACATTCTTTTCTGCCAGGCAGGTACAGACCGCCAGCTGCAATTGAACAATCCTCGGATTCCCGGACTTTTTGCAGGCTTGTGACAAATTCATAGTAAGATTCCTTGACTGCACTATATTTCCCTATGTAGATTCTGCTGCTGTCACTTTCGCACATAAAAACACCATGAAAAAGTACTGG